>JAIYDT010000436.1 GCA_027487355.1 Verrucomicrobiaceae bacterium | reverse complement strand
GAGGTCGATATTCTGGCCAAGGACACAACCTTCAGCAAGGCCATCTGTCTCGCCCCGATTCCGGACTCTTACGCCGCCAACGGTCAACCCAATGCGAAGCGGATCGACCTCTCCGTGGTGCTCTCGGGCATCGACATCAACAACTCGATCCATCGCCCCGAGCGCTGCATGCCCTCCCAGGGCCACCAGATCTATTCCTCGCGTTCAGATTTGATCGTCACCGGCAAGGGTCGCACCTTTCCCGTGCGCGAACTGACCTCGACACAAACGATCCCCCTTGACGATAAGGGTGAGAAGACCATCAGTCTCGACTGCCTGACCGCCTACTTTTTCGTGGGCCAAAAGACCATCACCGAGGACCACCTCAGGCGCACATTGATTGACATGAAGGATCGCCTGACCCGCGGGCAGGACCAACGATGGGCCTATGTCTCAGCCTCAATGTGGTTTTCCGACAAGGGCGAACATGGGCTGCCCTCACGTGAATCCGCGGAAAAAGAGATCCGCCAGTTCCTTGCGGATCTGGCGGATCGAAACATTGACTGGAAGCAGGTTGAGCCGGGAACTGCCCTACCTTAGCTCCGTGACCACCCCGGGCTCCGCAGTCACCCTCGCCTCTTCGAGCCATTTAACGAACCCCACCAGCCGCTCGTATTCATCGGTCCGGGCTCCATCAAAAACCGCGTTTTTCCGGCTTCGCTCCATCTGAATCTTGGCTTCCTGAGCCCAGGCCATGGCCTCCTTCGGCTTTCCGGACCGCCAGAGCGCATAGGCTCGCCGATAGGCATGGCTGCCATAAGAAAAGCGGGCATGGTAAAACATTTCCCTGCTGTCCAAGGCAGGCAGGACATAGCGATAGTGCCCCTCTGCTTCCTGAAGATTTCCGGCAACATCCAACTGGCGCGCCAACCCGAGTCTGGCAGCGTAGTCCCAGGGATGACGGGCGATGATGCCTCGATGATGCTCCATCAGCACCTCAGGCCATCTGCTGGCAGTGGGATCTGGGTCCAACAGCGCCAACTCGCTCGCGGTCCGGAGTAGCAACTCCTCAATACGGAAATCAGGCCGGATCTCGAAAGCCCTCTTCAAGGCGCGATAACGAACCTCGGCGTCCACTCCGCGCCCGTCGGCACCAGGTCGCGAAGCCAACCACCAGGCAGCCACATCGCGCCACCCGACGAGTGCCAGCAGGACAGCAAGTGTCGCTCCCATCCACGGTCCCGGGCGCATCAACGAACTTCGCTCAAGACCAACCTCCTTTGACAAGGGCCAGGGCTCGCCAGCCACGATTCCGAGCAACAATCCGAGCAGGATGACGTCCGGCGCCATGTGAAACACGAAACTGAACATCGCCTGAGTCAACATCGCCGCGATTCCGGCGAGTGCCCCAGCTGTCATCCCTGAATCCCCTGCTTGCGTCGATTTCAGCGATGGACCGATGGCCACAATCGTCATGCCTCGGGCGACTACGCCAAAGATCACGAGAACCACCAACGCCAGACCGATCCATCCATAGTCGGTGGCCGCCTGGAGGAGTTCATTGTGAACCATGTCCACGTCGCCGCCCCCGACCCAGAGCTCCGTGGGATCCCACTTCTTGAAAACCTCGTAAGAGTAAGACCGGCTGCCACCACCGGTCACCGGATGTTCCAAGGCGAGTTCGACCGCCATCGACGCGAAGTCCAGCCTTCCGCTGTCCTCAATCATCCTTGCGCCGTTCGCGTCAACCCCCCGGGAGGCAAGGGCGACTCGAGCGACGCGCCATGCCCCGAACCCGGCCATGGGAAGGACCACGGCAAGGGAGATCAGCGCGACGCCGAACCATTTCACCCCTCGCTTCATCAGGTCCAGCACCCAGCACAGGATCAGAACCATCGCCCCTACGGCAAGGGCGAGGAAAGCCCCGCGACTTTGGCTCAGGACGATCCCGGCCAGGCAGGCGAAGGCCCCGAACGCCCACCCAAGGCGGGCCCATCGCCGACTCCCGGGCAGAGCCGCAAGTCCACCGAGCAGGAATCCGACACCGAGCAGGAAGTTCGCAAAGTGGTTGTAATGGCCGTAGAAGCCAGATGGATAGGTGGCGGTCTGTCGGCCTTCATAGAACGGCGTGAAGGCTGGGTCCTTCCACTGGATCACGGCGACCACCACATTGGCGAGGGCCAGCATCATCAAGCCACCGCCTACCAGGCGGTGCGAGTCCCGACCTGAAAGCCAGCCCGCCCAACAGCATGCGGCCAGTCCGCAGCCAAGCAAGAGACCATCGGATCGTCCGAAATCCGCCACTGGCGACCGAAAGGCGACCCAGGCAGCATAGGCACCGGCTCCGGTGACCAGGGTGCCGAGCACAACCGAGCCTCTCGGGGACCGACCTGCGAACGCGCCAGTCACCAGGGCAGGCACCCAGGCCAGGGAAATCAGCCCGAGCGAGAAGGGTTCCAGTGAGGAGGAAAAGGCCAGCGCCAGCGCCATCACCAGCACCACCCAGAGTCCGGACAAGGTGCTGGCTTTCATCGATGGAGATCCGCCTGAGACCAGTATCCTTTGACCGGATGGATCCGCAGGGCTCCTTGCCTGCGGAAGGCCTCGAATTCCCCGGGATGCTTGGGAACTTCCGGAGCCATGAAACGGTCCTGATCCGGAAAAGGCCGCACCCGGAAACCCAGATGATGAGCCGCTGTTGGCAACATCAGTTCAAGATAGATCCTGATGGGCGGCCGTAGCTTCGCGACGGCGAGGAATGCCTCTGCCTTCCAGAATGATCCACAGCCAAGCATCGACAAAACCACCGTGCGATCATCCCGGATGCTGATGGAATCCCAGTAGTCCATGAAGGCGGGATCATGCCGGTGATAGGTCAGATGGGGGTGTCCGGTGCTCTCCACCTGGTTCAGGCGATGTCCGGCGACATCGGCATTCTCGCGACTCAACACCTCCAGCAGGCGGGCATTCAGGCAGGGAATCAAAGGAATCTCGTCATACTCTGCCAGATGCACGTGGCTGACACCCAGCTCTTCCACCAACGGGGCTACCGCAGCAAACACCCCGAGGTAACTCTGGCGCTCCCTTGGATGATCGCGGGTTCGAAGTTCGGGATCATTCACAAACACCGCATGTTCGACCTGAAGCTTTGAATAGTGGTCCGCTGATCCCCCGTAGGCGACGATGATCACCTGCTCAGGATCGTGATCCAGCCAATGGGCAACCATCCGAGTCACAGCTGCCGGAGGCTCATGGGTCAAAAGCACCGTGGCTACCATTGGCGGATGAGTCATCATTCTGGACGCAGACGAGGGTAGTCTGGTGGGGCGGCCCGGATGAACCCTAGGGACTGACGCCAATACAGGACCTTATCCTGGGAGCAGAAAACCGGCTTCAATGGCATTCCTCCAGTGAAACCGACCACATGAACCCGGCCTCTCCACACGACGATGAGGGCGCGTCCAAGAAGCTCACCCGTCTCCTCATCACGAATGCGGGAACCCAGCAGGCGGATGTAGAGATTTCCGAGTTTCCGGAGCAATGCGCGCATGCAGGTGATCAGGATTCGTCGAGCTACTTGGCACCCTTGGCAAGAAGGACCGCCGGAATGGTCTGGAACAGAATCTTCACATCGAGCCAGAGCGACCAGTTGTCGATGTACTGGAGATCAAGATTCACCCAATCCTCGAAGCAGGTGATCTGATTCCGTCCGCTCACCTGCCAGATGCAGGTCAAGCCGGGCTTCACGCTCAGCTTGCGACGATGGGAGGAGTTCTCGATCTTGGGAAGTTCATACATCGCCATCGGCCGAGGCCCCACAAGACTCATCTCTCCCCTGATCACGTTGATCAACTGTGGCAGCTCATCAATTGAAAACTTTCTCAGGATCCGGCCAACGGGAAAAATGCGCGGATCGTGCTCGAGCTTGAAAACCGGGCCAGACATCTGGTTGCCTGCGGCGCTCTTCAATTCTTCGAGCTTCTTGTCCGCATCGGGGATCATGGTCCGGAACTTCCACATCCGGAAAGGCTTGCCATATCTTCCTGCCCGCTCCTGAAAGTAGAACACCGGGCCGGGACTCTGCAGCTTGATGGCAATGGCGGCGAAGGCCCAGGCTGGCGAGGAAATCAGCAGGATAACGAGGGCACCCATCCAGTCCATCACCCCTTTGGCGAGCAGCTCCCACGAGAGATCCGGAGTTGAGCGCAGCACCAGAAGTGGCTTTCCACCCACCATGTCGAAGGTGGGGCGCGCCACCTGCGTCTGCATGAAATTGGCAGCCACCCAAGCTTCGATTCCCCGTGACTCACAGATCTCGATGGCGGTCCCAAGTTGATCGAACTGGGCATGCTTGGCAGCAAACATCACCCGCTCGACAGCCTCATCTTCAAGCAATTTCTGAAACTGCTCCCAGTTGTCCGTCCTGAGGTCATGGCAACCGACGATCCGCCAGAGGATCTTTTCATCCTCGGGAACCTCCGAAAGCCAGAGTTCGATGTCCTCCGGGGTCCCAGCCAGCACGATGGATTCCTTGCGGCCCTCCGATTGACTGATCCGGTAGAAGTAACGGCCATAGGCCCAGACCCGGAGAACCAGAAGCACCATGGTCAGCGGAATCGCGATCAGCAGGATGGCACGGCTGGACGCGTTGAACTTGAAGAACACCACCATCACCCCGATCGCCAGGGCCAGCACCATGAAGGCACGCAGGACCTGCAGGATCGCAGGCCCCAGGCTTTGCCTCCCCGGACGGCGATAGAACCCGAAAAGCTCAAGCACCAGGGGCGTGAAGGGGACGACGATGAACAGCAGCCAGGTGATCTCCTCGAGACCGGAAACCCCCTCCACGGCGACATTGATGCCTTTCCACTGCAGCAAAGCGATCAACGGCTCCCGCAGGAACGCAGCAATTGCAAAGGCACACCAGATCAACAGCGCGTCTGCGAGCTGGAGGATCTGGATCGAAAAGGACTGGCGGCGATTGGATGACATCACGAGGTCGGATGAAAAGACTGACACCAAGGGCGAAGGCGATCAATCCCTGATCGCGGTCCTTACCGACAGGGCTGCGCGACCGCCCTGCGAGCTGGCGCTGTAATACTCCGAAACATCGCGGATTCTCTCTTGCGGAACCCTTTCCAACGAGGATCGGACAGCGCCTGAGAGGGCGGCTTGGAAACTTCGCTCATCCAGTGGATCGAACTCAACGCCGGTATCCGAATGACAAAGATCCGCCGTCGCCCCGTTGTAGATCGAGAAAAGCTGCGGCAATCCAGCCACCAGCGTCTCCAAGGTAGCCAGCGGCCAGTTGTCATCCAGAGTCGGCAGGATCGCCCAATCGGCGGCAGCGAAATACCGCGGCAGCTCCGGATGCTGGACGAAACCCGTGGTCACCACCTTGATGCCGGGATTTCTCTTGATCCAGTCCTCCAGCCACTCCCGATTTTCTCCGTCTCCCAGAATCAGCAGCGAAAATGTCGGGCAATCGGGTTCCGCCGCCACCCTTGCGGCTGCCGCCGCCATCTGGAGGATGCCCTTGCGGGGAGAAAGGCTGCCAGAAAACAGGAACACGCGACCCACCAGTCCAAGCTCGGCCCTCACCGCATCCCGCCTGGACCTCCATTCTTCCACTCCCGCGCACCACTCGGTCGTATCGATCCCGGTCATTCCCTCATCCACGCGAGCCGGATCCGCACCATAGGATTCAAGCAGTCGGGTCGATTCCGGTCCATTCGTCCAGAAACGGGTGGCCTGGCTGACGATCACTCTGCGGATCATCCTTTTGATGAATCCCACATGCCCCTCGGTGTGGAGCGTGCCTTCGGAGTAAACCGTCACCGGCACCTTGTGAATGGCTCCGTAAAGCAACGACCACATTGTACGGAACCCGAACTCAGCCGTGATGATCGCATCCGGCCTCGACTCCCTGAGTGCGCGATAGGTCAACTCAGAAAAATGGAACTGCCTCCGCTCGGTGTAGTGGACATCCTGACGATGACGCTTGTAGATGAACGAGCGGCAGTTCTGGGTGACCATCTTGAAACGACAATCCTCCGTGCCCGTTTGCCACGCGCGATTGAACTCGGAAAGCGTATCGAGAACCACGGTGAGTTCCACCCTTCGAGCGATCTCATTGTAGAAGCCCACCCGGTAAGGGGGGAGCATGTTGGTCACAAGCGTGACACGTGGCGTCCGAATGGAGAGGGAATTCGACATGGGATTCAGGAGTGGAACACGACCAGTTTCCGGAAAACGAAGTTCACGAAGGTTGAAATGAAGATCACAACCAGTTTGACCAGTAAATCATTCACCGAGCAGTACGTGATCAGGTACCAGGCCCCCAACTGACCGGCAGCGAAACTGACGGCGGCAGCAGCGGTGAAGAGCACGAACTCCTTTCGGGGGGCATGCTTCCCGGAGACGAACACCCAACGCCGATTGGTGGAAAAGGTAAAGGCATTCGTCGGAACAAACCCTGCGGTGATCTCACAAAGGTTCCAGAACAGCCTCGAGGACTCGTACGAGGCACCCATCAGATGGATCGCAAGCAAGCGGAACAAGGCGCAGGAACCCAGGAAGACGAAGACTGAAAGCCCTCCAATCAGAAGGTATTTCGTGAACTGCCAGGTGCCCGGGGCATCCGGACGGAGGACCACCGAAAACGCATTCCGGAAGCCGCGTCTGCGGCCGTCCGACCAGAGCGCTGCCGCGTCACGAAGCGCTTCGAATGGATATCGGGCAAGACTCATGGCTGAACGTCGTACTTGCCCCGGCAGGTATCCAGCAGTTGTCCCATGACGGCGAAGAGCCCTCCAAAGCCCTTGATCTTCGTCGGCACCTTGCCCGAAGCAGGATAGACCCGGGAAACCGGAGTCTCGATCACCCGGTAGCGCAGCGCAGCCGCCTGGATCGCGAGATGGTAGTGCAGCTGATAGCGGTCGAACACCGGACGGAACACCCCGATTCGAGGTTCCTCCAGGAGTCGGCGGCTGTAGGCGCGGAAACCGTTGGTCGTATCGGTGTAACGGAATCCCGCCGCCATCGAGATCAAAGGCGCATGCATCAGGTTCACCGCCAGATAGCGGCTCAGTGGCGTGTTTTCATGATGCCCACCCGGAATGAAACGGCTGCCCTGGACATGGTCGTACCCCTTTTCCAACAGCTCGATCATCGAAGGAATGGCATCAAGCCCATCCTTGCCATTGCCGTCGATCACCACAACTCCATCGTAGCCTTCAGACAGGCAATAATGGAACGCCATCCGCATCTGGGCACTGAGCTTGCCGGGGCCGCGCTTCACCAACAGGGCCTTCGCTCCCGTGGATTCGATCAAGGCCCCATCAAGCGAACCATCGGTGCTGCCACCGTCGGCCACGATCACATCGACGATCGACGAATGGGCCGACATCGCCGCCAACTGCTTGCGGATCTTCTCCCCTTCGTTGATCACGAAGACACAGATCGCCCAGCGCTTCGACCGCGGACGATCCCAGATGACTTCGTAACGGGGGCTCACAAGGTCGTCGCCCCGGAGTTGGTCTGTGGCTTCACTCATTGTGCGACCTCCTCGGTGGATTCCTTCACGATGCTGGATTGCACGGTGTCCTCAAGGAGGACCGAGCTGTTGGCCTCGTGGGCAATGAAATACAGCGGTCTGCTGCGAACTTCACCCAGAATCGTTCCAACGTATTCGCTCAGGACCGCCAGGATGAGGCAGATGAAGAAGAACATGCCGCTCTGCTGAAGTGAAAGCGTCGTCCAGCCGGCGATCACGTCGGGCTTCACCAGATAGATTCCCAGGACATAAAAGGCGTAGAGCAGATTGAGCATCGCGCCGATCATGCCCGCCACTGTCACCATCCGCAGGGGATGCCGGGTATGCGCCGCGAGCAGGTCGATGGCCGTAGCAAGTTCGGAAGCAAAGGAACCACGACGCTTCAGGGATCCGCGTTCGACACGTTGGTATGGGAAAAACTCATGATGATAACCCAGCGTGAGCGTCAACACCCGCAGGTAGCGGCTCTGCACGCGTATCTGCAAAAGCGCGTTCACGGCCTGACGGCTCATCGCCCGGAAATCCTCCGCACCTCGTTTGAGATCCACTCCGAGGCGGCGATTGCAGTACTTGCGGAATGCGCTGCCAAAGAGTTCCCGAAACCCCGAACGCACCCGTGGATTTTCCGCGACTCCATGGACGATTCCCCCATTGATGCGGCATTTGGCCACCAGTTCCGGGATGCGGTCCACCGGATCACCCGCCGGATCGATGGTGACCACATAGTCTCCGATCGCGGATTCGATCCCGGCCGAAAGCGCCACGTCCCGGCCAAATGGACGGGAGAGCCTCAAGTAACGGACCTGTTGAACGTCCTTCAGCAGGCGATCAATTGTCTGGCGAGTTTCGTCCGTTGATCCATCGTCCACCAGGATGATCTCGAAAAAGCGGTAGCTGGCCAGCATCACGCCGGACAGCTCCTTGAGAAACCCTTCGATGAGGTCTCCATCGTTATCCAGTGTCGCAACAATACTGACTACGGTGTGGGAATCCATGTATAATCCGGAAAGGGGCTCAGCGGGGCGAGGCCAGGATGGCGTCAATCTCGTCCTCGACGTCGAAGATGTTGTCGATCTTGCCACCCATGACGTGGACCAGGGCAGGCAGCATCGGATCCCGTCGGAACAGGATCGGGCGACCATCATCCACTTCGGTTTGTGGCAGGAGCGTTTTCACTTCCCAGATTGAATCGCAGTGGGATGCGTTTCGCAATGCTGGGATGTAGCGGGATGCATCGCTTACCATGTATTCGAAGTGGCTCTGCTTTTTGAGAAGGGAAAAGCGTTCATAGGGGTCGATCGGGATCTCGCCCGGCTTTTCAAACCACTGAAGGTGGGGCGTGTAGCGGACATGGCTCAGTGTGGTCAGGCCCCGCGATGGATACGGCATGAACGAAAAGAACGGCCCGCACATCATGGTGACGGAAAGGCCATCCAGTTCTTCAGGCAGCTGGATCAGGGCCATTTCCGCCAGTTCCTGCTTCAAGGGAATTGGCGGCAGATGGCTGCCATGGGTCAAAAGGTTCAGGCCACTGTAGGTCGCATTGATCACCAAGGTCGCCGGCAGTTCCGAGCCATCGCTGAGCCTCACCACCACCCCATCCGCGGCCTTTTCAGCGGACTGCACCCGGGTGCCAAAGCGGATTGGAATGCCCGCGTCCTCCAGATCCCGGCGGCAACGATCACGAAGCAGAGAGCAGTCAAAGGCGCACTCCTCCGCAATCCAGACGGCCTCGGTCAGGGTTGGATTGAAGAGCTTCGAAATCCGCTCAGGCGCCGCCTTCAAAGGTGCGCCGATCCGCTTCATGAAGACTTCAAACTGGCTGGCCGTGACTTTCGAGAACAGCCTGCTCACCCCGTAGATCTTGGTGAACCTGTCAACGATCGCCTCACGGTAAACACTGCGAAATCGCTCGTAATTGTGTCGCGACCGGTAGGCGGTCATCAGGCTGCGCGGGTAATGATAGCCCCCGTGCACCCGCGCCTGATTGACCCGGGAGGCACGGGTCAGAAGTTCGTTTTCAGCCTCCACGACAATCGGCCTGAGCCCCCTTCGATGCAACATCAGCGCGATCGAACAGCCGAAGAATCCACCGCCGGCGATGACGACATTGATGGGAGCGGACGGTGCAGGCATGATCGGTTTGGCGGGGCTGCTTCTGCCCCGCACGGAGATTGATCAGGATAAACACCGGGCCGTCGAGACTGGATCCAGTCCGCCGACGTCAGAACTGTTTCATCCCCTGTAAATTCTGCATCGCGACGGAGGAATGGACTTCAGTGCCTGCGCCGAGATTCCAGAAGGGTGGTTTTGGAACCAACGGTCGACATAGGGTCGGTCGATGAAAAGAATCTTTCCCGACTCAGCCCTGATCCACGAATGGGTAGAGTGAGGCCACCTCGCGGATCGCCACGGTGACCGATTCCTCAAAGGGCTCAGTCGCGCGCATTTCGATCGCTACATCTCCTTGGTAGCTGATTTCCTCAAGGACAGCCGCAATTCGCTGATGCACGCTGTGCGGTGAGGACCAGTCCCCCAGATTGGGTTGGCTGGCGTGGACATGGGAAATCAAAGCAGCCGCCTGCCGCAGCACGGGTTCGAAGCTTTCCCCGCTCAAGGCCAGTCCGCCGCCATCCACATGAAGTCGAAATCCCGGGGAGTCCACCAGACCGACGAGCTCCGCCGCCTGATCCAGCCGGGTGCAGAAGTCAGCACCATAGGCCTCTGGATTCGCCTCCATCACCAGACAGGATCCAAAGCCCGCGCACGCGTCGCCCACTTCCCGAAAAAACGGCACAGCGCTGGCCACGGCCTCGGCATGGCTCATCGCTCCCTTCAG
>JAIYDT010000217.1 GCA_027487355.1 Verrucomicrobiaceae bacterium | reverse complement strand
GAATACGAATGGGGCGTCACCCTGCTCGCCAAGGACACCATCGACGTGAAGGCCATCGTCTATGAAATGCGCTTTGATGAGGTCTCTGCCCGCTACGCTGACTTCGGCGACTTCTACATCGGCATGCAACTACCCCTCGATGAACTCTTCCGTCGGGTTTGTCTGTGAGCTGTTAGGAAGAAATCGAGATCAACCACAAGGATCTCAAAGAACACAAAGAACCCATCAACTTAGATCCTGAAATACAAACCACGAAATTCACGAAACATCACGAAAATCAGGCAGTTCAGAAACGCTTCAGACTCATTGAACAGGTGAGCGCGAAGATGGCGACAATTGCTTCCACTTTCGTGCCTTTCGTGACTTTAGTGGTTTGCCATTTTCCTGTTAAGGATCAAACGTCCTTCCTTTGTGCTCTCTGTGACCTTTGTGGTTGAACCTCTTCCATTCCCATCAGCAGATCTGCCTCAATTCACCGAGCGCACCTTGCGGAAAATCAGCAGGCTCGCCACGCTCACGCCGATTGCCAGCCAGCCGAGGCGGTCAAAGTGCTGGAGCGATCCATCCGCGCCCTTGGTTACCACCACGCCACCAATGGCCGCCGTGATCCCCGATGCCAGGTCACGCGCGCAGGCGACAAGGCTCATGTAGGCACCCCGACGCGCTGGCGGGACGGCCAGGGATATCACCGCCTGCCCCGGAACGAAGCGACCACTGGCAAACATGAAGAACAGCCCGGCTAGCACCATCACCTCCCACACCTCGCGATGCCCGCTGTTCGTCAGCATCCAGATCACCGAGGAGGCCCCCGCCACCAGCACCAGGTAGGTCTTGAATCGTCCGTGCAGGTCTGCCAGACGGCCCACCCAGGGGCCCGTAAACACCGTCACCACCCCGCCTGTTAGATAGACGAGGAAAAGGTGCTTCTCAGGCATCCCGACGTTCCCCACCAGATAGGGAGAGAGATAGGGAATGATCGTGAAATGGCCGAACACCATCGCTGTCATCAGCGCCAGCCCCCGCCACGCATTGCCGTCCCTCAGGAGAAGCAGGAAATCCCTCACGGATTTCGGCTGTCCATCCAGATGGCCCCGCACCGGAGGCAGTGCACGCCACAGGAAGATCCACACCACACCCGCCACGCCTGCGACCACCAGAAACGGAGCCTCCCAGCGGAACCACTGCGCCAGCTTCAATCCCAGCGGCACCCCGAGCGCCGCCGCCACGGAGAACGACGTCATGATGATGCCCATTCCCCGCGCCCGTCTTTCCGGCGGCACCACGTCTGCCACGATCGCCATGACCGTCGCCCCACTCACTCCGCCAAACGCTCCGCACAAGGCCCGGGCGAAGAGCAACATCCCAGGCGTGTGGGAAAGTCCGCAGACCAGCGTCGCGATCGCAAAACCCGCATAGCAAGCCAGCAGCAGCGCCTTCCTGTCGAAGCGATCAATGAACGGCGCAACCGCCAGCCCCACCACCCCAGCCGTGATCGCGAACGACGAGATCAGCGCCCCGAACTGCTGCGGATTGATGGCCAGCTCCCGCATCAGTTGCGGCCCCAGCGGCATCATGATCATGAAATCCATGATCTGCGTGAACTGAACCGCCGCCAGCAACAGCAGGATCCACCGTTCGGAAAGTCCGCGCACCTCTTCCTTCAATGGCTCCTGGATTCCTTCGTTCATGGATCGCATTCAAACAACAAGACGGCGCCCACCTGGACGCCGTCTGCTCAATCCCTCACCCGATTTGCCTGCCGGGCAAGCGAGATCGCTTTCGAATCTTGATTCTCAAGGCTCCTCAAGCCCCTCCATCTCCCTTTGCATCCGCTCCATCAGGCGCTGCATGTCCTGCACGTGACGCTTCATCCGCTCGATGCTTTCCGCATCCGGTGCCGGTGCCATCCGGGGCGGGCGCGCCTGACCACGACGCACTTGCGGCCTCATCGGATCATCCTTGGTCACCTGAACCTTCGCCACCGACGGATCCGTCGCCGGACGTTTCAGGGTTGTGAGGATCTCGGACGCCGGAAGGATGAAACTTCGTGTCCGGTCGGCGCGCGCCACGGACAGGCCGATGAAGTTGCCATCAAGATCCACAATTGGCCCCCCACACTGCTGCGGAACAACCTGCATGTCGGTCTGGATCACTCGCGAAAAACCATCACGAACCCGGCTGATGTCGCCGCCCATCTGCTCCATCTGCCGCAGCCTCGGGTTGGTTGGCATCGCGATCGGCGGACGACTGCCGAGCAGCACCTCAGCCTTCGCCTCTTCGCCCGCACGCGAGTAGAGCACCTCCACGCGATCACCCGGCTGCTTGTCGTTGAGCGAATTCCTCAACTCCATCAGCCCGGAAATCTGCCGGATCCCGACCCTGAGGATGACATCGCCGACCTTCAGACCCGCCGCAGCCGCACCAGTGCCGGGCTCGATCGTTTTGATCCGCGCGCCGGTGCCGTTGTTATCGAGGTCGCCCATCAGTCCGAGGTAGGCCTGCTTGGCCTCGCTCAACGAACGCTCCAGCACACTCACCACCCCAAAGCCCGCCGCCTTCCCATCGGGCCTCGGTGCCACCAGGAAACGCCCCAGCGCAGGCTCCGCCTTGGTACTCCAGTTGACCGCCGGCAGCGGCGCGCCTTCGATGCGGAGCACGGCGAGGTCCTCCGTTTCGTAAACCCCTTCGATCTTCGCATTCCGCGCGGTGCCGTTCGAGTCGATCACCCGCAGTGGCTTGCGAATGGCGGTCACTTCGCTCCACTTCGTCAACACCTGGTTGCCATCGCCGATCACCGCGCCATAGCAGCTCTGATTGGGCGCGGCCGATCCGACGAATACCACCGACGGAGCCGCCTTCCGGACCAAGGGCCCGAGGGACTGAAAAATCTCGGCCGTCTGGGCCTGCACGGTGGAGGCCTCTTCCGGCGTCAGCAGCGGAATGTCTTCTTCCTGCGCGGAAACGGAGAGTGTGAGGGCCATGCCCACTGCAAGGCCACGGAACAGAATCGAATGCTTGTGCTTCATGCTCGGAACAAGTGAAGGTTCAACGTTTTTCAAAAATCGAATCCATGCGGCCCAGGGTGACCATGATCTCGACGCTTTCCTGGTCGCGCGTGACTCCCAACTTGACCTGGTCGCCCGGCTGTTTCTTCGCCAGGAAAAGCAGCAGATCTCGCCCGCTCGCCACCGCAGATCCATCGACCGAAACCAATCGATCCCCTACCTTCACCCCTGCCGCCGCTGCGGGAGATCTTGGAAACACTCCCGCGATGGGGACCCCCTTGCCGCGTCGATCCATCCCCATGTTGATGCCCAACACCGGCATCTCCGGATTGGCGAAGGGGTTCATCGAAAGCTGGCCCCACATCTCACCCGCGATCAAGCGATCCCAGTCGTCCTTGAAGCCGTCCACACCCGCGTGGTTGTTGTTCTTCAGGGACATGCCGATCGAGGAATTCACCCCGATGATCCGCCCCTCCAGATCAAAGATCGGTCCACCGGAATCGCCACCGATCAGGGTGCAGTCGGTCGTGAAGAAATTGCCCGGGCCTTTGGAAACCAACCGCCCGAAGCGCACCGGCGGCGTGCGACCCGGATCATAGCCCGCCGAATGCCCCAGTGCCACGACCCAGTCGCCGGCCTCCAGCGGCTTCGACTCGCCTCGCGCAACATGCGGCCACTCGCCCGGATCGGTGATCTTTACCACACCGATGTCCTTCGAGAAATTCGCGCCAAGCACCTTGCCATTCACCTCCTTGCCCCCGGGAAAGACGACCTTCAGCTCGTCCGCCCCCTGGACCACATGCGCGGCCGTCAGGATCAGTCCGTCGGCCGTCGTCACGATCCCGGAACCGGACGAACCCGTCCGATCGGAAACAAGCGCCACGGTCGCCGGCAGGACCTTCGCCGAAACCGCCTCCACCTT
>JAIYDT010000480.1 GCA_027487355.1 Verrucomicrobiaceae bacterium | reverse complement strand
CGCCGCGGCCTCTACGAGCTCCTCGACATCACCGACCCGATCCGTGAAATGATCACCGAACGGCGCCCCAGCGTGGTCATCAAGCAGAAGGCTGTGGAACTCGGCATGAACACCTTGCGCGAAGATGGACTGCGCAACATCTACACCGGCCTCACGACCATCGAGGAAGTTCTGAAATACACCTGATATACACTTTTCCCCAGAATCTCCTTTGCAGGCATTTTCGAGTCGCCAGCCGCGATTCAGAATTCATAACGTCGCTCACTCGACCTTCCGATCTTTCAAAATCCCAACGATCCATGGCCAACTTCCAATACACCGCCCTTGACGCCAAAGGCGAACAGACCACCGGCGCCGTTCAGGCCTCGACTGATGCCGAGGCGATCCAGATCCTTCGTGGACAAGGACTTTACCCGACCCAGGTCATCGAGGAGGGCAAGGGAAAGCTTGCCACCCAGAAAGGAAAGTCCGCTGCGAAATCCAAGGCCAAGCCTGCGGCCGCGCCCAAGGGCAGTGCTGCTGCCAAGACCGGTGGGCGGATCAAGCCGAAGATCCTCATGATCTTCACCCGCCAGCTGGCGACCCTGATCGACTCCGGCCTCCCTCTGCTTCGCGGACTCACCGTTCTTGGCAAGCAGGAGCCAAACCCCGTGCTCCGCGCCACCGTCAACGCCCTCGCCGATTCCGTTCAGGGCGGTTCCACCTTTTCCGAGTCCCTCGCCCAGCACCCGAAGATCTTCAACAAGCTCTATGTGAACATGGTCAAGGCCGGTGAACTCGGTGGTGTGCTCGAGCTCGTCCTCCAGCGTCTCGCCGAGTATCAGGAAAAGGCCAACAAGCTGAAGAACAAGATCGTGTCCGCGATGGTCTATCCGGTCATCGTGATGTTCATCGCCGTGGCCATCCTTGTCTTCCTGATGTTGTTCATCGTTCCGAAGTTCAAGGACATGTTCGCAGAAATGGGTGACTCCGACCTGCCGCTGATCTCCAAGATCGTCTTCGGCTTCTCCGAGTTCATGCTTGCGCGGCCCCTTGTCGTGCCGAATGCCGTGTTCATCTTCATCGCTGTCGGCGTCGTGGTCTTCCTCTTCAACATGTGGGGTACCACCAAGGGCGGTCGCAATGCCATCGACAACCTGAAGCTCAAGCTGCCGATCTTCGGTGACATCCAGCGCAAGAGCGCTGTCTCCCGCTTCTCCCGTACCCTCGGCACCCTGGTGACCTCCGGTGTTCCCATCCTCCAGGCGCTCAACATCACCCGCGAGACCGCCGGCAACGTGGTGATCTCCGCCGCCATCGACAAGGTTTACGATGCGGTCAAGGAAGGGGAGTCGATCGTGACGCCGCTCCAGGCCACCAACGTCTTTCCGGCGATGGTCATTTCCATGGTGGACGTCGGTGAGGAGACCGGACAGCTGCCGGAAATGCTTCTCAAGGTCGCCGACGTTTACGACGACGAAGTGGACAACGCTGTGACCGCCCTCACCTCGATTCTGGAGCCGATCATGATCGTCATTCTCGCTCTCGTGGTGGGCGCGGTTGTGTTTGCATTGTTCCTGCCACTGATTAAGGTGATCTCGACGATGGGCAACCAGACGTGAGACTCCGTCCGTGGTCCAAACCTAACACGCAGATCATGAAATCTTTTGTCTCCAAAAAGCGTTCCGGCTTCACGCTCATCGAGCTGCTCGCCGTGATCACGATCATCGTCATCCTCGCCGGCATTGTGGTCGGCGGGTTGAAGTTCGCCCAGGAACGGCAGGCCCGTGACAAGGCCAAGCTCCAGGTCAGCCTGATCGGCAAGGCACTCGAAGAGTACAAGCTCGACAACGGAGCCTACCCTGTCGCGAACAGTGCCACGGGAGCTGGTCAGTCCAACATGCTCTACAAGGCCCTGTATTGGGACGGTGCGAGTGACACCACCAAGACCAAGAAGATCTACGTTCCGGAGCTTGACCCGGCCACCACCAAGCAAGGCTGGATCGAGGGAACCGGTCAAAACGCAACCATCAAGGATCCATGGGGCAGTGAGTATCGTTACCGCACTGGCACCAGTGCCGTGAACCCCGACTTCGACTTCTGGTCGGTCGGCAAGGATGGCAAGACCAGCACCAGTACCACGACTCCGGACAACAAGGATACCCGCGACGACCTCCGGAACTTCTGAGCCGCCGGCCGCGAAAGTTTCCTTTCCACTCGACGCCCGCCTCTTCGGCGGGCTTCTTGTTTTCAACACATGAGCGAAGAGAATCAGTCCCCAGAAGAAAGCCCTGTCAAGAAGCCGCGAAAGGCCGCCACGCCGAGGGCGAAGAAGGCGGTGAAGGCTGTGAAAGCGGAGAAAGCTCCAGCAAAGCCGGCCAGGGACACCAGCGGACTCCCCGACGTGCCACAGACCCCTTCCGAGGAAAGTCGTCGCGCTCCCGAACCTGAGCCACAGGAAGCTCCTCGAGTGGAGGCCCGTCGTGAATCACCGCAGGCAGCGGAGGATTCCGCCCGCTCTGGATGGCCAGAAATCGAGACCATTCAAGGTGGCAACCAGCCGCCAACTTCCGGCAAGCGCAAGCGCCGTCGCAAGAAGAAGGGCGGCCAGGGCGGCCAGGCTCCTGTTGGGGTGAGTCTTGAAGCAGCCCCAATTCCGCCTCGCCCGCCTCAGTCCCAGCCGCGCCGTGAGGTGCGTGAAGTGCAGGATGTTTCGGAACCGGTGGAAGCCGCGCCTCCACGCCAGCAGGGCCCACGAGTGCAGCTCGATCTCGATGATCTTGCGAAAAAGGCCTGGAAGATTTTCCAGAGCGAGGTCGCGGAGGAAGGCATGGCCCTGATCGGCGATCATGACGCGCGCGAGCTCAGCCGCAAAAGCTTCCGACTGGCCGAGATTTTTCTCGAGGAGCAGTCGCGTCGCATCCGCTGAAATGGCATTGCCAGGGAGCGGCGGAATGCGTTCGCCGTATCCATGGTGATTGTTGAATCACGTGCCCGATCCCTTCTGCGTTTGTCCTTGCGCGGGTGGGGGGGCTTTGCAGAATCCGCGCCCCGCGCCGCGGTTCCATCCCATGAGCGAAAATGCCACGTTTGATCAGATCGGTGACCTCCTGCGTCGCCACCAGTCCTTTGTGATCCTCAGCCATGTCCGCCCGGACGGTGACGCGATCGGCTCCCAGATCGCGCTCGGATTCGCCCTGGAGGCTGCGGGCAAAACGGTCCGCCTCATCAACGAGGATGGCCTGCCGGACAATCTGGCGTTCATGGCCGGATCGGATCGCATCGAAATACCGCCCGCCGATCCGATCGACTGTGAGGTGGTGATCGCGCTCGATACCGCGACCAAGCCACGCCTCGGCGATGCCGCCTTGCATGCTGCATCGGCCGGGAATGTGTGGATCAATATCGACCATCACGTTTCCAATCCGCGCTATGGGGATTTCAACTACATCGATTCGACCAGCCCGGCGACTGGACAGATTCTCTACGAATTGATCACCGCGCTTGACCTGCCCTGCCCGGCGGAGACCCGCGATGCGATCTACGTGGCGGTTTCCACTGACACCGGATCGTTCCAATACCCCTCGACCACCGCGAAGACCTACGAGATGGCCGCAGAGCTGATCAAGCGCGGCCTCGACGTCGGAAAGATCAACGAGCTCATCTACGACAACCATCCGTTCCGTCGTGTTGAGTTGATGCGCGCCCTGCTGAACACGCTGGAGCGCAGTGCCGATGGTCGCGTCGCCTGGTGGCAGATGCTGGACCAGACTCGGGTCGATCTGGATCTCCGTCCCGAGGACAGCGAAGGGCTCATTGACATCGTCCGCGCGATCCGTGGCGTGATGGTGGCGGTCTTCTTCGAGGAACTGCCGGATGGGAAGATCCGGGTTTCCATGCGTTCGAAGGACCGTCGGGTCGATGTCTGCAAGATCGGCCAGGAGTTCGGAGGTGGTGGCCACGCGCTGGCGGCGGGCATCCGGATGAAGGGGCCGCTTGAGGAGGCGAAGGCGCTCGTGCTGGCGGCGATCGATCGGTCGGTGAAAGCGGCGAATTTTTAACAGTCAGAGTTTTAGCTTTAGAGAACACAGAGAACGCAAAGAGGAGAGGGCATGGGTGTTTTGAAACCCTTTGTGCTCACTTTGTTCTTTGGGATTCACGAAAAAACCAACCCAACTTTCAACATGAGACAGAACGAATTTGAACCGGCGGGCCCGAGCGGCGTGATGCTGATCGACAAGGCTCCGGACATGACCTCGCACGACGTGGTGGCGATTGCCCGCCGCGCCCTGGGTACGAAGAAGATCGGCCACTGCGGCACGCTGGACCCGATGGCGACCGGTCTGCTGATGCTGGTGATTGGTCGTGCGACGAAGATCCAGGACCTGCTGATGAGCGAGGACAAGGAGTATGAGGGCACGATGACCCTGGGCAAGACCACCTCCACCCAGGACCGCCAGGGAGAGGTGCTGGAAGAGAAGCCGGTTCCAGCCCTTTCAGACTTGGAAATCCGCGCGGCCTTTGATGCCTACGTGGGACCGTTCGAGCAGATCCCGCCGATGGTGTCCGCGATCAAGAAGGACGGCGTTCCGCTCTACAAACTGGCCCGCAAGGGCGTGGAGATCGTTCGCGAGCCGCGTCCTGTCCATGTAACAAGCTACGAGGTCTCACGGATCGAGCTTCCGGAGGTGGATTTCAGGGTCAACTGCTCCAAGGGCTTCTATGTCCGCACCTATGCCCATGACATCGGCGAGCGTCTGGGTTGTGGTGGCCACCTGAGCGCCCTGCGCCGCACTCGTTCCGGAAAATTCACGCTGGATCGCGCGGTCACGGTGGATGATCTGAAGAATGCTCAGAGAGAGGATTTGCTCAAGCGCTTGGTGACCCTGGCGGAGATTTCCCTTATGCGCGGGGCTTAAGTTCCAAGTTCCAAGTTCCAAGTTCCAAGGTCCAAGGTCCAAGTTCCAAGTTCCAAGTTCCAAGTTCCAAGGTCCAAGGTCCAAGGTCCAAGGTCCAAGGTCCAAGGTCCAAGGTCCAAGGTCCAAGTTCCAAGGTCCAAGGTCCAAGGTCCAAGGTCCAAGGTCCAAGGTCCAAGGTCCAACGAAGTGAAAGACTGCGCTCCAGTCTGGCCCTTCCATTGGCACTTGGCAATTGGCACTTGGAACTTAAACCTTCGCCCGTGCTTCGACTCACTTCGTTCGACGAACTCGCCTTGGTGGACGAGCCGCTCCACCTCGCGCTCGGGGTGTTCGACGGGGTTCATCTCGGCCATCGGGGGGTGATCGCGCGAGTTGTGGAGGCTGCGGAGCGGGAGGGCGGACTGGCGGGAGTGGTGACCTTTTTCCCGCATCCGATCAAGGTGCTGGCTCCCGAGAAGGCTCCCCGTGCCTTGCTGGCCACACTGGATCACAAGGCGCATCTGCTCGCGGAACTCGGAGTGAAGGTCTTGTTGGCCATCCCTTTTGATGCGGCGTTTGCCCAGGTCGAGGCGGAGGATTTCCTGAATCAGGTCTGCAAGGCGACTGTCAGAACGATCGCGGTTGGAGACGACTGGCGCTTCGGCAAGGCCCGGCGAGGCGATGTGGAGATGCTGTCGCGATTCTCAAAGTCCCATGGCTTTGATCTGGAAGCGGTGCCGCCGGTGATGGCGGATGGGGAAAGGATCAGCAGCACCAGGATCCGCCAGTCGATCCGGGATGGTCGCCTCGATGCGGCGGCAGAGATGCTTGGAAAGCCCTACAGCGTGGAGGGCGAGGTGGTGGAAGGCCGCAAGCTGGCGCGGCAGTTGGGATTTCCGACGGCGAATGTGGCAGTCGGCGAGGTGCAGTTGCCTCCGGATGGGGTATGGCGGGTGGAGGCCCTTCTGGACGGAAAGAGATTCCGTGGAGTGGCCAACCTCGGCCTGCGACCGACCGTGGATGGAACCACCCGGGCGCTGGAGGTTCACCTGTTTGACTTTAGTGGCGACCTCTATGGCCGGAACCTGGAGGTCTTCTTCGGAACCTATCTGAGGGGGGAGCGGAAGTTCGAATCGATCGAGGCGCTCAAGGAGCAGATTTCAGCGGATGTGGCAGCGGCCAGACTGGTCAGGGGATCTCAATGACCTTGACCGCGTCCTTCTTGAACCGCACCACGACCTGGTAGGTGGCTCCGTCCTTGGCGGTGCCAAGCAGGGCGACTCCCGGGCTGAGTTTCCAGGAGTGGGAGGCAGCGAAACTTCCGTCTGCCAGTGAACCCAGATCGGGAAACGGTCCTTCGACGCTTGGCTTTCCGTAAAGGCTGCTGAGGACTTCGACGAGTTCCTTCCAACTGGCCTGCATCTCGGTGTTGTAGGAATCCCGCTTGAGGCCTTCGGTCTGGAGGGTTATTTCCTTGAGCTTGTTGTCGTCGGTCCAATCGAAGAAGAGCAGGTAGGATTTTCCGCCGATCTGCTTGCGGGTCTTGAAGACGCCGTTGAGCCCGAAGCGGCCGAGATGGACCTGGTCCACGGTGAGCTCGACAAAGCGGCTGGCGAGGAGTTTTTCCTCCACCTGGGCGCGGGTGTCGCCAAAGACCAGGGTGTCAAAGGCGGCTGCCGGGTTGCCGGCAGGAGCGGGCTTGGAGGCGGGAAGGGGGTGGTTCTTGTTCAGCCAGGCGACGTCCTCGGCGTGGAGCTTTTCGACAGCGATGGTGAAGACCTTGCCATCGGGCCGTTTCAAGGTGACCTGGTTGCTGTCACGGCTGACAAATTCCCCGTTGAGTGTCTGGGATCCATCGGCGTTCCTCCACTGACGGGCGTCCGCGGCGGAAAGGCTGAGGGCGGTGAACAGGATGAGGAGTGGACGCATGGGGCGGAGATATAGATAGGTGAACGAATTTAAACAAAAAAATCCCGGCATGCTCTCGCAGTGCCGGGATTGAAAACGAAGGAATCGCCGAGATTCTTAGTAAGACTGGCTGCGATTGTGCGAGAAGTAGCTCTCGGCACCGAGTTCCGGTGGGAATTCGGAAAGTCCGTCGGAGGGGTTCATCTCGATGCGATTGTCCTCACCACAGCGCTGATATGGGGGCTTGAAGCTGCCGCGATAGGTCGGGCAGGTGAAGGTGAAGAGTTCGTAGAAACCGTAGCCAAGACGCTTGAGGGCACGGTTGGTGCCATCGACAGCTCCGTAGGACCATTCGGCCTTGCGTCCGAAACCGTCCTGCTTGCGGACCATCTGCTCAGGGATTTCAACGATTCCGTAAAGGATGTTGCTGATCGCACGGCCAAGCTTGCGGGTGGCGGTGTAGGTGGATCCCGGAGGAGCCTGGATGTCGGCACTGGCGAGACCGCTCAGGGCAGCGAAAGCGGTAGCAAGGACAAGGAGTTTTTTCATGCTGGGAAGAGGCTATGGAATGAATCGGGGGCTTGGCAACGGATTTTTCGGATCAGTTGACGGGTTTTTAGAGTGAGAACGAGAGGACGCGCAGGATTCCGGCGGTGGAGCGGAGCTGCTCAAGCAGGGAAGCCGTTGGTTCTGAGTCCACTTCGATGACGGTGACGGCCTTGGTGCGGTCGGACGTGCGGCTGAGCGACATGTTGGCGATGTTGACTTCAGCGGTGCCAAGCTCGCTGCCGATGGTGCCGACGATGCCGGGGCGGTCGTCGTTTTCCACGAAGAGGAACTGACCGGTCGGGTTGGTTTCGACGTTGTGGCCGGCGATGTGGACGATGCGGGCGCGGGTGCCGAAGAAGGTGCCGGCGACGGTGCAGACCTCGTCACCCTTGACCGCGGAAACCTCGATCAGCTCGGTGCAGTTGGTGGCGAGGGCGACGGTGGACTCGGTGATGCGGAGGCCGTGGGCCTTGGCGATCGCCGGGGCGTTGACGAGGTTGACCTGCGATTCGTTGTGCGCGCCGGAAAGGTAGCCGGTAAGGACGGTGCGGGTGATGAGTTCGGTGTCGAGCTCCGAGACCGGGCCGAGGTAGGAGACGCGGATGGCGTCTGCCTGCTGCGGTCCGAGCTTGGCGATGAGCTTGCCGAGGGCGGAGGCGAGGTCGAGGTAGCGGCCGACGCTTTCCAGCGTCTTGGCATCGAGGTTCGGCATGTTGACCGCGTTGACGATCTCGCCGGTGGTGAGGAAATTCTTCACCTGGTGGGCGACTTCGATGCCGACATTTTCCTGGGCCTCGGCGGTGGAGGCGCCGAGGTGCGGGGTGAAGACGGCTTTTTTCGCGCCGAAGAGGGCGAAGTCGGCAGGCGGCGGCTCGACTTCGTAAACGTCGAGCGCAATCCCGCCTAGGTGGCCGGCGTCGAGCGAGGCCTTGGCGGCGGCTTCATCGACGAGTCCGCCGCGGGCGCAGTTCACGATCAGCGCGCCGGGGTTCATCAAGGCGATCCGCTCGGCGTTGAGGATGTGGTTGGTTTCCGGAGTGAGCGGGATATGGAGGGTGACGACATCCGCACCCTTTAGGGCGGCGTCGGCCGTCTCCGCGAGCTCGACCTTCAGCGACTGGGCACGGGCGGCGGTGAGGAAGGGGTCATAGGCGACGACGGTCATGCCGAAGGCCTGGGCGCGCTTGGCGAACTCGGTGCCGATGCGGCCCATGCCGAGGATGGCGAGGCGCTTGCCGAACATTTCAACGCCGGAAAGCGACTTGCGGTCCCAGCGTCCGGCGATCATCGAGGAGTGGGCCTGGCCGATGTTGCGGGCGAGGGAAAGCATCAGCGCGAAGGCGTGCTCGGCGGTGGAAATCGTGTTGCCGCTGGGGGTGTTCATCACCACCACGCCATGGTCGGTGGCGGCGGCGCGGTCGATGTTGTCCACTCCGACTCCGGCTCGTCCGATGGCTTTCAGGTTCTTCGCGGCTTCGAAAACCGCAGCGGTCACCTTGGTTTCGGAGCGGACCACGAGGCCGTGGTAGTCGCCGATGATGGCGAGGAGTTCGTCGGGCTTGAGCCCGGTTTTGACATCGACGGTGATCTCCGGAGAGGAGCGGAGGGCATCCACACCTTTTTCGGAAATCGGGTCTGAAACGAGCACTCGGTAGCTGGCCATGGGAGGGCGGAAGTAAACGACGGGACTGAGGATGGCAAGAGTCAGCGAGTGAAATTGGCGGATTGGATAACCAAGGCCGGTGTGGAGGAACCACGAAAGGCACGAAAGCTCACTAAATCAGGAGATGGATCAGGGTTTTGCGCCAGTTGGAGGAGGCTCATACTTGAAGAGCAGTTTCCATTTCCTGCCCGCTGAGGACTTTTCGTCGGAAAAGGGAGGTTGACCGCTCGGGCAAAGGACGACGCCAACCGATGTGACGTAGACGTCCAGCTTGGTCTGTTTTGCGAATTCCTTGAACAAGGCAGCGAGGGTCATGTTGTCGGCAGAATAGGTGACTCTCAAGGAAACCTGGTCGGGGCCACCACCCAACGGAGCTGACTCGTGGGACTGCTCTTCCGCCTTTTCCTGTTGCGGCCGAGGCAGCGCCACGCCCTTCGGTGCAAGGTCTTCCCCGAGCTCAAGTGTCCTCAGTCGGAGAAAATCGATCGCCTCCTCGATCGTGGTGTTCTCCATCCGTACTTTGGGAATTCGGATTTTTTCAAGCTTGGCGAAGATGGCATCCACCGTCACTTGCGCGGGGTCGGCCTGTAGATGTTGAGCGGGTGCTGAATCGTCGGCTTGGACAAGCTGACCCGTTGCCAGGTTCAAGAGGCCCATCGACAGCATGATTCGTTTCATTTTCTGTCGCTATTTCGAGACAGGCTTGGTTTCAAGGTCCATCTCCACCGGAGCCTGGCTCGGGCAAACGGCGACCCTGCCTTGACGCGGGGGGCGGAGCCGGGAAAACATCCGGCGATGTCTGACAATTCCCGCACCTTTTCCAGCCTGGTTCTCGATGGCCCCGATCGCGCGCCCAGCCGCGCCATGCTTTATGCCGTCGGCTTTGAGAAGCCGGATTTCCAGAAGCCGATCATCGGCGTCGCCTCGACCTGGAGCGAGGTCACCCCGTGCAACATCCACATCGACAAGCTCGCCCGCGAGTCCTCCAACGGCGTCAACGCGGCCGGCGGCAAGGCGATCGTCTTCAACACCATCACCATTTCCGACGGCATCTCGATGGGCACCGAGGGCATGAAATACTCGCTCGTTTCCCGCGAGGTCATCGCCGACTCGATCGAGACCGTGGTCGGCTGCGAGGGCATGGACGGCTTCGTCGCCATCGGCGGCTGCGACAAGAACATGCCGGCCTGCGTGATGGCCATGGCGCGGATGGATCGTCCTTCGGTTTTCGTTTACGGCGGCACGATCCTTCCTGGTTGCGCGACGATCAAGGGCGAGAAAAAGGACCTCGACGTGGTGTCGGTCTTCGAAGCGGTCGGCAAGCACGCCAATGGCGAATACTCCGACGAGGAGTTGGAAACCGTGGAGTCCTGCGCGATTCCCGGACCCGGATCCTGCGGCGGCATGTACACCGCGAACACCATGGCCTCCGCGATCGAGGCGCTCGGCATGTCGCTGCCTAACAGCTCGGCCCAGGCCGCGATTTCCGATGACAAGATGCGCGACTGCTTCGACGCCGGCGCGGCGGTGCTGAACCTCATCAAGCTCGGCATCAAGCCGCGCGACATCATGACGAAGGAGGCCTTTGAAAACGCCATCACGGTGCTCATCGCGCTCGGTGGATCGACCAATGCCGCGCTTCACATCCCCGCGATGGCCCATGCCGCCGGGGTGGATATCACGCTCGATGACTTCGAGCGGATCGGAAAGCGCGTGCCGGTGCTCGCCGACCTCAAGCCATCCGGCAAGTATGCCATGGCCGATCTGGTCCGCATCGGTGGCACCGTGCCGCTGATGAAGATGCTGCTCGAAGGCGGCCTGCTTCATGGCGACTGCATGACCGTCACCGGTCGCACGATGCGCGAGAACCTGGAGAAGCAGGACGTCAGCTACCCGGCTGGCCAGGAAATCATCCGCCCGCTTTCCAATCCGCTCAAGAAGGACAGTCACCTCCGCGTCCTCTACGGCAACCTCGCCGAAGGTGGCGCGGTGGCGAAAATATCCGGCAAGGAAGGCGAGCAGTTCACCGGCAAGGCCCGCGTCTTCAACTCCGAGGACGATGCGATGAAGGCCATCCTCGCCAAGCAGATCAACCCCGGCGACGTCATCGTCATCCGCCTGGAAGGACCGAAGGGCGGACCCGGCATGCGCGAGATGCTCGGACCGACCAGCGCCATCATGGGACTTGGACTTGGCAAGACGGTGGCCCTCATCACCGACGGACGCTTCTCCGGTGGCAGCCATGGTTTCGTGGTCGGCCACATCACCCCGGAAGCCTTCTGTGGCGGCACCATCGGCATCCTGGATGAGGGTGATGAAATCGTCATCGACGCCGTCAACAACCGCATCGACGTCAACCTTCCTGAAGAGGTCATCGCCGCCCGCAAGGCCGCCTGGGTCCAGCCGGCTCCGCGCTACACCCGTGGCGTGCTGGCCAAGTATGCCAAGCTCGTGTCCACCGCCAGCGAAGGCGCGGTGACGGACAAGGGCTTGTAGAAAATCCGAAACTCGAAATCTGAAATTCGAAACGAAGGGGGGTGTATCCCATGCGGCAGAAACAAGATCATCTGCCGCGTGGGGTGAGGTGGGCGGTATGGGTGCTGGGGGCGTGTGGGCACTTGTTTCTCGTGCCCGCTTGCATTTTTGGCCCATTTGTCCTCGTGATTTGTGCCTTTTTGGCAGTCGGATCGATGATCAACCCTTGGCAGGCTGACCTGATCATGTGCGTGCCTTGCTTTGGAAGCCTGATGGGAAAAGGAATGGTGCTAGTGTCGCAGTCCATTGAGGCAGCTCATTCTCATGGAGAGAGAAGTTTCGATTCGAAGGCTGCATGGACTGAAGTGAAAGAGCTCGGCTGCTATGAAGCTGCTGTGATTTGTTTCGTTGGTGCACTGACCGCAGGACTCCAGCTTGTTTTTTCGCCGATGGCCGCGAGCTTGAAACCCGGCTTGTGGGTGATTATGGGGCTTCACGTGTGTATTGCATTGATGGCGGGTTGTTTGCCCCGCTGGCTGGCGGTCCATTCGTCCAAAGGCTGATTCCTTTCGGGGCTTCCCCATTGAGCGGCCGCTGGTCACCGCTCCCGGTGCATCAAGGTTTCGGAGCAGGACCGTTAAATTAAGCGGCCTGCGGCTTTTTTCCGCGTGACGCCGAAGGGGGGGCTGTTAAGAACGCGCATCGATGGCGGGCAAGCTCACGTATCAGCAGGCAGGAGTGGACACGCGCAAGGCGGCCGCCCTGGTAGGGGACATTGGCACACACGTGCGCCGGACGCAGGTCAATCGCAAGCTGTTCGGGGCCTTCGGGCTCTTCGCCGCCTGCTACGACCTGAGTTCCTACCGCGAGCCGGTGATGATGACCGGCTGCGACGGCGTGGGCACCAAGCTGGAGCTGCTCCTGGAGCACGATCTCCTCGAAACCGCCGGCAAGGACCTGGTGGCGATGAGCGTGAACGACATCATCACCACCGGCGGAGATCCGCTGCTGTTTCTCGACTACATCGGGATCGCTGCCCTCAACGAGGAGAAGATCACGCGGTTGATCGCGGGAATGTGCGATTACCTCGCCGACTGTGATTGCATCCTGGCGGGTGGTGAAACGGCGGAGATGCCGGGAATCGTGCCTCCGGACGTGATCGAACTCTCAGGCTTCTGCATCGGCTGCGCCGAAAAGTCCGACCTCATCGACCCGACGACCGTGGCGGTGGGCGATGTGCTGATTGGATACGCCTCCGACAGCATTCATGCCAACGGATGGTCACTGGTCCGCCGGGTCCTGAAGGAATTCCCAGGTGAAGTGACCGATGACGAACTCGCCGCGTGGCTGAAACCCACCCGTCTCTATCATGACGTCGTGCGCGATCTGAAGGCTTCCGGAGTGAAGCCCCGCGCCTACGCCCACATCACCGGTGGCGGCCTGCCGGAAAACCTGGAGCGACTGTTCCGGGGCATGGGGGCCGACCTTGAGATCCCGAAATGGGAAATGCCCGGTGCCGAGAAGCTTTTCGCCCACGTGGATGCGGAGGACCGCTTCCACACCTTCAACATGGGGATCGGCTGGGTGGCCATCGTTTCCGAATCCGAAGTCGAAACCGCCCTCAAGGCAGGTCCGGGAGGAACGGTCATCGGACGCATGGTTGACGCCGAGGGTGTCCGGGTGAAGGTTCGGGGCGAGTAAGGCGCACGCAAACTTCCGTCCGATGAGCGATTTTCTGAAACACGAGTGCGGGATCGCAGCGGTCCGTCTCCGCAAGCCTCTAGCCTACTATCTCGATCGTTACGGCACCTGCCTTTGGGGTTTCAACAAGCTCTTCCTCCTCATGGAGAAGCAGCACAACCGCGGTCAGGACGGCACCGGCATCGGCTGCGTGAAACTCGACATGCCCGTCGGCCAGCCCTACGTGAACCGCCGCAGGGGAATCGAGCAGGATGCCCTCGCGCAAATCTTCCGCAAGGAGGTCAAGAGCTTCCACAAGATGTCCCGGAAGGGGCTGCTCGATCCGAAGAACCCGGCCAGCGTCAAAAACAACTTCGACTTTGCGGGCGAGATTCTCGTCGGCCATCTCCGTTATGGTACCTCCGGGGATTTTGACGAGGGAAGTTGTCATCCCTATCTGCGTCGCAGCAACTGGCCGACCCGGACCTTGATGGTGATGGGGAATTTCAACATGACCAATGCGGCCGAGTTGAATCAGGTGCTGCTGGAAAGGGGCCAGCACCCGATCTTCGGCACGGACACCCAGACCGTCCTCGAGGAGATCGGCTATCATCTCGACGAGGCCCACACCGATCTCTACCGCAAGCTGCGGGATGCCGGCACCGATGGGCGCGAAATGCCGGCCCGGATTTCCGAGGAACTCAACATTCCCCAGATCGTCGGTGAATCCGCCCAAGCCTGGGATGGAGGATATGCAATCTGTGGCGTGGTCGGAAATGGTGACATGTTTGTCATGCGTGATCCCCATGGTATCCGCCCCTGTCACATGCTGGTCACCGAGGATGTCATCGCCTTCGCGTCCGAGCGTGTGCCCCTGATGACTGTTTTCGAAGCCTCCGCCGACCAGGTCAAGGCCGTGGACCCGGGTTCCATCATCACGATCAAGTCGGACGGCACCTTCAGCGACGTTGAGTTCGCGCCACCAAGGTCCTTCACTCCCTGCTCGTTCGAGCGGATCTACTTCTCCCGCGGCAATGACCCCCAGATCTACCGGGAGCGCAAGGCCATGGGCGCGGCTCTGGTTCCGCAGGTCGTCGAGTCCATCGGCGGTTCCTTCGACAAGGCCGTTTTCTCCTTCGTGCCGAACACGGCCGAGACCGCCTACTACGGACTGATGGACGGACTGCGTCTCTATCGCCGCCAGGAGGTCCGTTCTGAAATCCTGAAGTCCGTCGCCAGCGGAGATCTCACGCCTGAAAAGCTGGACGACCTGATCCTGCGGAACTGGCCGCGTGGCGAAAAGCTCGCCCACAAGGACATCAAGATGCGGACCTTCATTTCCCAGGAAAAGGGTCGCGACACCCTGGTTTCGCACGTCTATGACATCACCTACGGCCTTGTCCGTCCGGACGACGTCCTCGTGGCACTGGACGACTCGATCGTCCGCGGCACCACGCTGAAAAAGTCGATTCTCAAGATCCTCGCCCGCACCTCGCCTCGGAAGATCGTCGTCTGTTCCACTGCGCCCCAGATCCGTTATCCGGATTGTTATGGCATCGACATGTCTGAAATGGGCAAGTTCATCGCCTTCCAGGCTGCCGTTTCCCTGCATCGCAAGGCGGGCAGGCAGTCGCTGCTCGATCGGGTGTATGAGGAATGCCGCGAGGAAATGAAGAAGCCTGCCGCCGAGCGCGGCAACCGGGTCAAGGGCATCTACGAGGACTTCACCGATGAGGAGGTTTCCGCCGAAGTCAGCCGCATGGTCTGTCCAGAGGAGATCGAATGGCACGGTGAGGTTGATGTCATCTTCCAAACGATCGAAAACCTCCGCGCCTCGATCAAGGGCAACTGCGGTGACTGGTATTTCACCGGCGATTACCCGACGCCCGGCGGCTACGCCATGGTGAACAGCGCCTACATCCGCTGGTATGAAGGCGTGGGTGGCCGGAGCTACGATCTACCGCTCTAACAGAATGGACCGCGAACTTCAGTTCGCACGGGATCGGAGAACCCGGCGAACCCAAGTCCGCGGTCCAACTTCACATCGCTGTTCACGGGGGGCCGGGTTTTCTCGAAGTCGTGGAGGAACGCCGTTTGCTCAGACCTGGCAGCGCGTCCCTTGAGATTCGGGCCTCGAATGAATGGAGATTGCGGGCAGACCTCACCGCAAACTCTCCCTCTTGTCTTCATTCGGGAAAGGAGGTAACTTGACCCCATGGCAGAAGAGCCCGCAAAACGAGTCGATTTTGAATCCAACCCACTCGCGCAGGCGATCCTTCGTGAAGGATTGGCGATTCAGGATCGCTTTGCCGCCGAACCGATTTATGCCAAAACTGGAAAGGGATACTTGAAAAGTGTAGGCGTGTCGGAGATCGCGGAAGCCAGAGAATCAAAGAAAAATCCTCGTTGATGAATTCGTCTCTCCATCGAAGGTGGCTGAAGGAAATTCCCTGGGAGCTTGTTGTTTGGCAAAATCAGAGGCTCTGCGCCGCCAAGCACGCCCATCATGGCCCCACTTCTGATGGTCATGCGGGGACGAAGGCACTTTGGGAGTCCAGGAACTTGGACATGATGCGACTTGATGAAGTGGTTGAGCTTTGCCGGCAGTGTCATCGGATGGCTCCATTCACCAATTTCAACGGAAACACCTTCGCTGCCATCGCCCGAGCCTTGATCGATGGGCTTGAAACCTCCACTCAGTCACTCGCCATCGCCCGCAGCCTCGCCGGCCACATCGTGGCGGGTGTCGCCAGCGACGAGGAGGTTGAGGCGTTCCGGAAATTCTGTGATGGGCTCGATTGATTCCGTTGTCATCCATTCTCGCCAACGCTGCATTTGCCGCTAGATTCGCCCGCGAATGGGACAAGCCAAGAAACGACAGGGGGCCGATGCGGAGTCACCCACAGCGATCCGATGGATCTGGTGGCTGATGCCTGTGACGGCGGTGGCCGTGACCGCCATCTTCATGATCAGCCGTCAATCGAAGCCGATTGCCGTGCCGCTTGCCGCAATCGAGGCACCCGCGCCAATCCTGCTGCCAGAGGACCAGGTTCACGCAGGCTACGTCGGATCGGAAAGCTGCAAGGCCTGCCACGCGGCGGAGTTCGAGAAATGGAAGACCTCCAATCATCATTTCGCGGAGCGGCAGGTGGTCGAGGGCATGGATCACGCGGCTTTTGCTCCGGGTCGGACGATTTCCCACGGCACCCAGACCTCCGAGGCGAAGCTCGATGAAAAGGGCCTGGCCCAGTTGGTCACAACCGGACTTGGCAATGTCAAACAGCCCTACGCGATCCGCCGGGTGATCGGACATGATCCCTTGCGGCAGTTCCTTGTGGATGGTCCAGGCAGTCGGATGCAGACACTGGAGCTGGCATTCGATCCCCACAAGTCCGAGTGGTTCAATGTTTATGGGAAGGAGGACCGCCAGCCCGGCGAGTGGGGTCACTGGACCGGTCGGGGCATGAACTGGAACGCCCAATGTGCCAGTTGCCACAACACGCGGGTCCGTAAAAACTATGACTCCAGTAGTGACAGCTACCGCACCACGATGGTGGAGCAGAGCATCGGCTGCGAGTCCTGCCACGGCCCGATGAAGGAACACGTCGATTGGCAGGGGAAAAAGCCCGCCGTGGGGACGAAGGATCCGACGGTGAAGAAGCAGACCAAGGAACAGATGCTCGCCACCTGCGGAGCCTGTCATGCGCGTCGCGGTGAGCTTTCCGGCGATCTGGTTCCGGGCGATTCCTTCTACGATCACTTCACGCTCAGCATTCCCGATGGCAGCGACCTTTTCTATCCCGACGGCCAGATCCACGAGGAGGACTATGAACTCACCGCCTTCATGGGCAGCAAGATGCATGCGGCCGGGGTGAGCTGCGAGGACTGCCACGATCCTCACACCGGCAAGCGGCTCGCCGAAGGCAACGCCCTTTGCATGCGCTGTCACTCCGGCACTCCGCAGCCGGGGATCTCAAAGCCCGCTCCTGCGATCAATCCCATCACCCACAGCCATCACGGTGATGCCAGCCCGGGAAATCTCTGCACCTCCTGCCACATGCCGGTCACGACCTACATGCAGCGCCACCCGCGACATGATCATGGCTTCACCATTCCCGACCCCAAACTCACCAAGGACCACGGCATCCCGAATGCCTGCAACCGCTGCCACACCGACAAGGACGCGGCCTGGGCGCAGCAATCGGTTGAGGCCTGGTATGGTGCCAAGATGGAGCGACCCACCCGCGCGCGAACCACGTTGTTTGCGAAAGCGCGCACCGGCCGACCTGAGGCCCGCGAGGGCCTGATCGCCTTCCTCAAGCAGCCCAACGAACCGCTCTGGCAGGCCTCCGCCTCGTTGCTGTTAGGCTCCTGGGCGGATGATGAGGCGGCCTCGGGCGCTCTCGTTTCCCAGCTCAAGCATCCGCACCCGATGGTCCGCGAGGCGGCGGTCCGGTCCCTTGGGCCGGTTTCGGAACGGTTTGAAAAAGTGCTGAAGCCGCTGCTCGATGACCCTTCGCGGAACGTGCGAGTCGCCGCTGCGTGGGCCTTGGTGGCGACGGTCGATCCCGACTCGAAGGCAGGAAAGGAACTCCTCCACATGCTTTCCCTCAGCGCCGATCAGCCGACCGGACAGATGCAGCTCGGCCAGTATGAGTTCTCACGTGGCAATACCGCCGAGGCCATCGCGCATTTCCGGAAGGCCGTCGAATGGGACTCGGGCTCGCCGCCTTTTCACCATGATCTCGCCATCGCCTTGAGTTCGACAGGAGACAGCTCCGGCGCGATTCGTGAACTCCAGGCCGCCATCAAGCTCGCCCCTGATAACGCCGAGTATCATTACAAGCTCGCCCTCGCTTGGAACGAGGCGGGTTCCCTGCCGAATGCCATCGCCGCTCTGGAAACAACCGTGAAGCTCGATCCCGGGATGCCCCGCGCCTGGTTCAACCTCGCCGCCGCCTACTCAAGAAACGGCAATCGCACCAACGCGATGCAGGCCGCCCAGCAAGCCGCTGCCCTCAATCCCACCGACCCGGAAGTCATGCAGTTGCTCCAGTCACTGAGGCCGCCGCGCTGATTTCGACCGATGACCAATCCCTTCTCCGCATGCCCGCCAAACCCGCTGGGGGCGGTGTCGGCTGGTTCAGCCGAATCGTCGGAACAAGCGAGGAGAGCAAGGACATAAGGCCGCGAGAAGTCCTGAAACCCGAGTGATAGGTTTGCGATGATCCCGATTGAAAAAAGCGTGCCGCTTGGCCTCATTCCGTGCCTTGATGGTGGCCACATGAAAACCTATCTCGTCATGACCGTCCTCGGGCCCGACCGTCCCGGCCTTGTCCGCGCCCTTTCCTCAAAGATCGCCGACCTCGGTGGCAACTGGCTTGAAAGCCGGATGGCGCGTCTGGCGGGTCAGTTCGCGGGCATCCTGCGGGTGGAGTGCGCCGAAGCGGATGCCGACCGGATCATTGACGAGCTCAAGGGATTCGAGGCGGAAGGGCTCTCCGTCATCGCCGTGCGCGAAAAGGCCACCGACTCCCCAGCCCTGCGGACCCTCACCATCGACATCGTCGGCAACGACCGTCCCGGCATCGTCAGGCAACTCGCGGCCGCCATCGCGGGTGCGGGTGGCAACGTCGAGGAACTCGTCACCGGTCTGGAAAGCGCCGCAATGAGCGGTCAGCCGCTGTTCCGCGCGCACGGGGAAATCTCACTGCCGGAGGGCGCGGATGAGGCGGCCCTGGTTGCGGCGATTGAGAAGCTGGGGACGGATCTTTCGGTTGATGTGAGATAGAAACGTCGAAATTCTCAAGCCGAACGAAGTGCTTCCCGAACGGACTGCGGATGGGTAGCGGCGATTTTCAGGAGGGTCTTGGCTGCCCCGCTTGGCCTGCTGGTGTGTTGCTCCCATTTGTGAAGGGTGCGAACGCTCACGCCGATGAGCTGGGCAAATTGGGTCTGACTGAAGCCCATGGCCTTGCGAATGGCGGCAGGATCGGGGTCGCTGGAATGAATGGGAGGCTCAGGCAGCGTCTGGGCTTTCCCGGTGAGGTAAATCACAAGGTCTTCGGCGATGTCCTTGAGCTGGGGAATGACCTCCTCGGGCGTGTCGCCATGGCAGCACTCACCCACAAGCCCGGTAATGGAACCGACAAAAACCTGATCCTCATCACTCCACCTCACGCTGAGAGGATAGTTCCGTGCGAGGCGGGTGGCTTCTTTGGCGGAGATCTTTTTCATGACTTGGACTCGTTGATCTTTTCGGCAATGTGACGTTCCAGATAAGCCTTGGCATCGTCGCCGTCGCGTCCTGGAATGATGGCAGGGATTTTCACTGCTGGGTGGGTGAACTTCCGGTGACTCCCCTTGCCTCCTTGCACGAGGACGAATCCCGCTTTCCGAAGGTCTCTGAGGAGGTCACGGATTTTCCGGGGCACCTGCAAGACCCTACCCATTCTGGGCAGAGCTGCAACTTCAATCAACGCCACGCCGCTTGGGAATGCGGATTGAATTCATGCCTATCCTGATTTTTGCCACGCGCAACGCCGCGATCGATGTCGTCGGCGATCACCGCCCCGACATCATCAAGCAGCTTCCGTCACGGGTGCGGGTGGCAACGTCGATTGCGGAGCAATCTTCAATGATCATGATTCGTCACGCTCGAAGACAAGTGCCTGTGGTGCGCCGGGCGGGGAAATAGCGATCACTTTCCATCCCTTGCTGCCCTTTGCGGCAATGGCCGGCATGTGTTCCGAGCTGAGCTTCAATTCATCCTGTTGGTCTGTCGATTCAACCGTGAGAGGGATAACATTCTGACCAAGAACAAGAGAAGCACTACCATCCTTGGCAAGAGTGAGTTTCATGCTCTTGAACCGCTCGATCTGCTCGGCCCTCTTTTCAGGAGGAACACCTTGTAGCCCGCTTTCGACATTGATGTGCCACTCTCCGGTTGGGCCGTTGTAGGGCTTTGACTTGGCGATGGCTTGGAGGGCATCAAGCTGATCGGAGTCAATCTGACGCCGCACGCCTTTCAACGGGTTGCCGGAGCGGAGCGGCATGTAAATGTCAGCCCCGGAAACCGGGAATTCGAAAGGACCGGCGGGCCCCAGGTGATCAGCACCTGGCACCTGCATGATTTCCACTGCGCTCCGATCGCCACGTTGCACGAGCTTCCAAAGGATTGGATCGCCGCTCGTGGGCCCACCCCCCATGAACCCGGACCCATCGGGTTCCAACACCACATCGAGAGGACCCATTTTCATGTCGAATTCCCATCTGCCGACATAGCGCAAGGCTCCTGTTCCTGGACGGCCCTCACGGAATGGCTTCAGTTCGTCCTCATAGCGCTTGCCCACGCCCAATGCATCCAGCACCGCGAAGAACATGTTCTTCCTGGCAATCTGCTCCATTGTGAGATCCGCTCTGGTGCCACTGCCCTTGCTAATCGCAGGCACCCCTGCGGCCACAAGCAGCCTCACTGCTCCAGCGTGGGAGTTGATCACTGCCAATTCCAGATCGCTTGGCTCGGGCTTGACTCCCGCAGTCAGCAATTCCTTCAGCATCGCGTTGTTTCCCTTATCTGCGCAATAGGTGAGTGAACGGCGTCCAAGCGAATTGATGAAATCCGGATAATGTTCTTTGAAAACAGCCACCTTGGCGGGATGGATGAATGTAGGGAGGTGGATATCGATTCCGTATTCGATCAACACCAGATCACAGGGAGTTATCTCCCCATTAGTCGTGACCGAAAGCAGATTGGAGATGGGTTCCCATGCCCCTTTCTTCGCATTCTCCGTCGTGGTGAAGCTGGCATCCCTCCTGCGATCCACGGGCCGCAGCATCGCCTTCAAGGCGGCGGTATCACCTGCCTTTATCGCCGCTCTTAAGGCATCGCCCACAAAGGGGTCTTTCCGTCTCGCTTGTTCCTCTTCCTGAGCCTGCCTCTGGGACTGATCTGCCTGCTGCATTGGAGGGTGAGCCTCGTCGATTCCGAAAGCCGACAATGAGCCAGAGATCCCCAGTAGCAGAACCAACCTTGCAGACATGGGTCGAGGGTCTCCGACCTGCGCATTGGAGTCAATGTTCCGTGTTGCCCTCCCAAGTCTATTGGCCGGAAACCATTGTTTGAAGCGCCCACGCTTCTTTGTCCTCGGAGCTGGAAGCTCCGGAGACGGTCTGGAGCAGGGATGCTCCAGCCACGGTTAGAACTTCAGAAAGGTCTCGAGAATGCGCTTTCCATCCTGGGTCAGGATCGACTCGGGGTGGAACTGGACTCCGTGGACGGGGAATTCCTTGTGGCGGAGGCCCATGATCTCGCCTTCCTCGGTCCAGGCGGTGATGGCCAGGCAGTCGGGGAGGGTTTCGCGCTTCACGATGAGGGAATGATAGCGCGTGGCCTCGAAGGGGTTGGCAAGTCCGGCAAAGACACTCTCGCTGTTGTGGAAAATCGGCGAGGTCTTGCCGTGCATCAGGCGTGGAGCGCGGATGACGTCGCCGCCATACACCTGGCCGATGGCCTGATGACCGAGACAGACCCCGAGGATCGGAGTCGTGCTGCCCATCGCCTGGATCAGGTCGCAGGAAATCCCGGCCTCGTTCGGCGTGCAAGGTCCCGGTGATATGCAGATGCGCTCCGGCTTCAGGGCCTTCACGTCCTCCACCGTCAGCGCGTCATTGCGGACGATCTTCATCTCCGCCCCAAGCTCGCCGAAGTACTGGACGAGGTTGTAGGTGAAGGAGTCGTAGTTATCGATGATCAAGAGCATGCGGGAGAATGGTTGGAGGTTAGATGTTATTGGTTATTGGTTAGAGGTTGCTGGTGGATTCCGCGCAATTTCCATTCTTCATATTCCTAATAACAAATAACTTTTAACCATTAACTCTCCAACGTCCTCGCCAGCGCGATCGCTCGGAGCATGCCTTTGGCCTTGTTGACGGTTTCCTCGTATTCGTAGGTCGGATTGGAGTCGGCGACAACTCCGGCTCCGGCCTGGACGTAGGCGTTGCCGTCCTTGAGGAGGCAGGTGCGGAGGGTGATGCAGGAATCGTGGCCACCGTCGAAGCCGAAGTAGCCGACCGCGCCAGCGTAGGCGCAGCGCTTGCTCTTTTCGAGTTCGTTGATGACCTGCATCGCCCGGATCTTCGGAGCGCCGCTGACAGTACCGGCGGGGAAGGTGGCGCGCAGGACGTCGTAGGCGCTGTGACTTTCATCGAGCGTGCCGGTGACGTTCGAGACGATGTGCATGACGTGGCTGTAACGCTCGACGATCATGAAGTCATCGACCTTCACGCTGCCGTGCTTGGCGATGCGTCCGACGTCGTTGCGGGCGAGATCGACGAGCATGAGGTGCTCGGCGCGTTCCTTGGGATCGGCCAGAAGATCGGCCGCGAGGGCGTCGTCCTCTTCGGTGGTCTTTCCCCTCCAGCGGGTGCCGGCGATCGGGCGGATGTCGATGCGACCGCCGATCGAGCGGACGTGGACTTCCGGCGAACTGCCGACGAGCGCGAACTCGCCGAGTTCGAGGATGAACATGTAGGGCGAGGGATTCACGTGACGCAGGGCGCGGTAGAGATCGACCGGCGAGCGATGAAACGGCGTGGAAAAACGCTGGCTGGGGACGAACTGGAAGATGTCCCCGGCGGCGATGTATTCCTTTCCGGCGAGCACCATGGCTTCGTATTCCGCCTGCGTGGTGTTGCTCTGGGCCTCGACTGCTTCGATGGGTCGGAGGCCATTCAAAGCCGGCACATGCAGCGGGCGGTTGAGCATTTCCACGATCGCGGCGATGCGGCCACGGGCGTCGGTGAAGGCTTCCTCAAGGCTGGCGTGTTCGGCGGGAAAGGCGTTCGCGACGATCTGGAGGCGGTGCAGCTTTTGGTCGAAGACGATGATCGTGTCCGCGAGCATGAAGACGGCATCGGGGATGCCGAGTTCGTCTTTTGGAGCCGGGCCAATGGTCGGCTCGAACTGACGGACGGCGTCGTAGGACATGTAGCCGAGCAGTCCCCCGCAGAAGGGAGGGAGATTGCCGTGGCGGACCGGCTTGAAGGGGGCCATTTCGCGCTCCAGCGCGGCGAGCACGTCGTCCTCGGCGGTGAAGCTGCGGGTGGCGAGTCCGGAGCGAACGGTGATTTCCTTGCCACGGGCTTCATACACGCGGCGTGGGTTGGTGCCGAGGATCGACCATCGGCCGCTCTTGTCCGTGCTTTCGGCACTTTCCAAAAGGAACGCATGCCGGCTGTCGCGCACCTTGAGGTAGGCGGACAGCGGGGTTTCGAAATCAGCCGCGAGCTGGGTGTAAACGGGAATGACGTTCCCCTTTTCTGCCAGCTCGGCAAAGGCTTCGAATGACGGCTCAACCGGGATGGAATTCACGACGCGCGGGAGCATGGCGGGAACCGTCCAGAGGGCAAGCGAGGATTGCCTCAGGGCTTTTCCGGTGGAGCGGGGTCGAAGGAGACGTTGTCCATGACCGCCCCCGTAATCTCGTTGGGCTTGTAGGTGGAGGTGGAAAGGCCTTTTTCCAGGACAATCGAAGGTGTCTTGCCGGACTGGATGCGGTTGTTGGTCACGACGAGCTTCTGGGCAAGGGTGCGAACCACGAGACCGCCGAGGAGATTTCCGGTGATCGAGTTGCCGCGGACATCACCGGACGCCGCGCTGGCAAGGACGAGGCCGAACTCCCGATTCGCCTTCAACTGGTTGTCGGAAACCGTCACGGCTGCGGCTTTCGCGTCGATCTGGATCCCGTTGCGGCTGTTGCCCTCGCAGCGGTTTCCGGTCAAGGCCCCTCCCGCGCCGTCCCAGAGGTCCAGCCCGTGCTCGAAGTTTCCCGTGGCCTCGGACTCCCGCGCCAGCAGCGTCGATCCCGGGCCACTGGCGGACGCCCCGTCCCAGCCATTTCCGGCGAAGCGGCAGCGTAGGGCGCTGGCCGTGCCGCCTCCGATCACCGCGAGTCCATGGCCGGCTCCATCGAGGAAATGACAATCGGTGAAGCTTACATCGCCGCCCTTCACAAGCCCGACCGAGAAGCGCTCGGCTGCGGGATCGAGCAACTGGTGCCGGAAGGTGATGCCCGTGACACGCACGCCCCTGGCCCCGGGGCCGAAGGAAATCACTGCGCTGCTATCCGCCGGGCACTCCACCTCGGTCTTGCCCGAGCCCGCTCCTTGCAGTTCCACTTCCTTGTCGATCAACAGGGGCCCCTTCCACTGACCGGCATCGATGAGGATTCGGTCACGGTCATGCGCATTCGCAAGTGCGTCCGCCGGAGTGGCGAAGTCCCCCGGAACCCGCACCGTCCGCGAGTAGGACGACATCTTTTCCAACAAGGCGGCGACTTCCTTGTCGGCCGGAGCCAACACGGCCGCCTCACGGAGAAGCTCCAGGGCCTTCGGATTGAAACTGCCCTGATCGAGGGCTTTCGCCTGCTTCAGGAGGTCGGCCGCACGTTTGAAATCGAGTTCCTGCTTTCTCTGCCCGGTAGTGGCGTCTGCGAGGATCGTCGTGGCTTCCGGCTGGCCCGGAACCGTGTGAAGAATGGCCGCGGATGCCGTGATGGCTCCTTCCCAGTCGCGGGCATCCAGCTTGAGCTTGGCCGCCAGCAATTCGTTCTGGATCTTCTCGAAAGACCTTGCCCGCTCGATCCGTCCGCGCAGTTCGATGGCCCCCGGATCGCCGGGGCGCATGGAAAGCATCAGCTCGACCGCCTTCTGCGCGTCGTCGAGCCGGTTCGACTCCAGGGCCGCCAGACCCTCGCCCATCCAGTAGCCGAGGAACTGCCTCTGCTCCTCATCGATGCCGGCCTCGATGCTGCGGCGGCCCATGCTCACGATCTCGGAATCCGGAGCCAGGACCTCGATCTGCTCGTAGGCCTCCCGGGCCTCCTGCCAGCGTCGGTTCTCGACGAAAATCGCCCCCTGGCGCTCAAGAAACGTGACCCGTCCCTTCAGTTGGAGCTGCTTGTCCTCCTCGATCCGCAGGTAGACGTAGCCGCCGCCCATCGCTGCCAACAGCAGCACCAGCGACCAGTTGAGGGCCTTGGCTCCACCTCCGCGTTTCGCCACCACGGGAGCAGGCTCGGCGGCGGAAAGAGGCTCGGGCCGGGCGGACTCTTCCTTGACCGCAGCGGGCAATGGAGATGGCCCGGGAAACAGAGGGGGCTCCGGTGTGACCGGGATTTCAGGCAGCTCCATGTGCTCACGGACAGCCGCCAAGGCGCGATCAAACTCCTCCAGATCTTCCTGAAAACGCAGCGCCAGAGTGTCATTCGGGGCCAATCTGACGAACTCCGCGATGCGCTCACGGGCTTCCCGAAACTCGGCCAAATGCGCGGCAGCGTCATCGTCCGGCCCCAGGCCGAAAATCTTTCGGGCGTCTTCAAGCGTCATCGCTGCGGGACGCTAGCAACCGCCTCTTGGTAGGGAAAGCGTTCGTTTGCAGGGCTTTGCCGACGCTGGCCTTTCAGCCATCTTTGTCCGGGTTCTCGATGTTCAGGATCCTGGCGAAGGCAAAGAAGATTCCGAAGAACACGATCCCGGTCGCGATGTTGTTCAATCCTTGAATGGCCCCGCCAATCAATCCGATCACGCCCGTGATGATTGAGATCACTCCCACGAGCCCGGAAAGGATCTGTGCGACATAGATCGTGACGGTTGCGAATCGTGTGTATTCAAGTCCTTTCATGTGTGTGGGATTTCAGTGGTTCGGTGGTCGTCATCACATGCTTGGTTCTTGGCACCCGCGCCCTTGTGTGGATGGGGGTCTTCACGTGTCCCATGTCGAGTCCCATGTCTGGCACAGGGCTAAGAACTCATCAATGAATGCCATCTGTGGCTGCGTGATCAGATCGAAGTGCGTCCTCCTCCGGCAGGCGGTGTGGACCGCATCCCAGTGACATAATGGAAAGTCTGCAAGGAAGTGTCGCAGAAAGGCCGGAAGGTAAAATCGCCAACCCTCGGCATCCGAGAAGGTGAAATACTCCTGAAACCGTCTCGTGGCCTCGGCTGAAACCTCCGTCCAGTGCAGTTCCGGGTCGAGTGCAGCCAACTCTCTGCATCGCTTTTCGGTCAAGATCCACTCATCATCGTAGCCGCGTGCCACATGCAGGGTGACTCGTGGCCGTGGAGGATCGCCAAATACGTCCGGGAGGCGAATGGCAAGATCCATCGCCTCTGAATGGGCTACCAGCCATCGATCATAATGCTCGGCGATTGCTTCCATTCGCGTTCCACTCTCTCGCAACTCCTCTCGGGTCGGAAAAGGCACTCTCATCGATTCGGGCATTGAAGCGGCGCATGTTGAGTTGGGCGAACTGTCATTTAGCCACCCGTCGTATGACAGGAAGAATCT
>JAIYDT010000442.1 GCA_027487355.1 Verrucomicrobiaceae bacterium | reverse complement strand
TTCCTCATGATGGGCGTGGAGAATCGCGGTGTCGGAATGAAACGAATCCACTCCCACTTGGCTCGGAGCCCTACGGCATAGACTCCGCAAATCTTGCGGTCATTGGGTATTTGGGCCTTGGGGAGGCGAGTCGGATCTCACCACCACCTGGCGAAAAGGGACCCTAGCGGACACTCTTCCCTCCCTGTTGCCGGCATCCTGGGATTCGAGGGCCAAAGGCCTGTCACCATACCAGCATGGAGCATCTCTCCATGAACTGGAACCGGAAGATCCCCGAGGGCTGAAAGCCCGTTCCATTCTGTGCACGTTTGACGTCCGATCCACCCATCCAAATGGATCAGGCCTTCAGCCCTCAATTCATCTTGGCGAAGAAACCCAGGCCGTTGGCCTGGGCTGGTATGGAATCAGGCCCTTGGCCCTGAAGATTCGAGAAGAGGGCAACGGGGAGACTCATTCGCATCCTCGCCGCTCACCCGACGGCGGGCCTTCTTCAAACAACAGAGGACAGGAGATCGAGGAGGTCGCGGAGAAGGGATGGATTGGATGGAATTGTCCGTCCCGTGGTCATGGACGAGCGAATTACTTCACTCCTGAACTCAAGGCTGCTTCAGCTTCTTCCAGGCGTGGCCCAGAAGGGCGGTGATCGCCCCGGCCATGATCAAGGCCTCCAAGCCCTTCAAAAGGGTGGCGAGCCATATCGAGACGCCGATGCCTCTTGTGAGCGCTGCAGAGGGATTGATGAAGGTGATGCTCAGGAGAAAATAAGCGACCAAAGACCCTGCAAACACCCACCAACCCATGGCTGCCACCGACAAGGGGGCCTGAGGCTCCTTGACGACATCCGAAGGCAGAACGTCCGAAGGCTCATTCGATTTCTTCAGGATGGAAGGGTCGTCGAGGAACTCAGCGACCGTCACCGCATTCGCCGAATCCCCGAGGGGACAAATCAGCCAATCTCCTGTCACCTTCCCGGCCCGGTGATGGCTCCTGATTCCTTCTTCGTTGTAGCCGGTTTTCCAAAGAAGGGCGTTGGGGGACTTGATTGAGTATTCCATGGTTACCAGTAGATCGTTTTCAATCCTCCGTATCTCGAACAGGGGACGTTGATTTCTGAGAAGACGGCAATGAGTGGTTCGGAACTACGGCATGTTCTGCTTCTTTCAATTCTTCCGAGAAACTACCAACCCCGATCAAAGATCGTCGATTTCCATCCACGTCGTAGGGAAATAGCGGAATTCTGAATGTGGCAGTTCCTCCACACACAAAGCGCGGTTCATTGCCCCATATTAGGAAATAATCATCACCTTCTGAAGTATCGATCTCGATCTCGCTGCCAGCTTTGAGCAAGCGGCACCATCGGTCATCCAATGAACCATCGTCCAACTCGATCGCTCGCCCGTCACTCAGTAAAATCAGTCGCCCATCCACACGATCAACCTTCAAGGGATTCGACAACACATGGTTATCGATCATCCGCGCGTAGTGAATCCTCACTAAACCGGAGCGAACTCCGACGAACGCCAATGCGATCATACAAAGGGCGGCAATGGCGAAGTGTTTCATTTTCTTGCAGAACGTCCTGCATGAAGCCCGGCTGACCGGGAGCGTGCACTCGATTCAGAACTAGGGTTGAAATTGTGGTGAATCATTCGAATGCGAAGCTTGGTGGTGATGACGGCTGCTATGCTGCATGGATGAGAAAGTGGCGTCTGATAAAATCGAAAGCCTCTGCATAAGGGTCGGGTGACCAAATGCCAATCTCAACATGCCTCTGCGAATCCCAGAGACAAATGACCTCACAATCCGGGTCAAGCTGAATGGCGAAAGGATGGTCAATCTCACATACAGCAAACGAGTCCTCTGTCTGGTAGTCGTCGGCACGAAAGTAACGTAGTGCAGCGAAACACTCCGGAAGTGTGGCTGCCATCCGCTGATACAGCTCAGAACCGAAACGGGAATAGCGGTGCGCACACTCATCGAGAGACTCAGTCGTATAGCTCCAGCCTTTGTTGAGGAGTTCATGCATTCGGGCGAGGCGTTGAAAGGTTGCGCGAACAGTATTTATTTGTAGGATCGGAAATCTTGATATCCAACGAATCCCATTGTGGCCGAAAATGGCTTAAATCCTTGATTTGACAACGATTTTCTTGGGTTGTCGAGTCGTCGCGTATCCCGCGACTTGCTCATTTCCCATCAGCCAGGCGTTTCCACGCCGCGTCTCCCTTCACTCCGGCTTCGGAGGGATCGAAGGGCTTGAAGCCCATGGCGAGGGCGGGCGAGCCTTCCTTGAGACGCCAGTCGCCTTTCGCTGGATCGCGGAACAGCGGGTCGGCGAAGACCGAGTGAACGTCGTGGCCCATCTTCTGCCACTGCGCGAGCGGGATGCCGACGAACTCCAGCGGCTTGCCATCGGTGCGCCAGATCAAATTACGATCCATCTCATAGTTCCCCTTCCGCCAGCCACCACCGCCGAGGGTGAGGCCGCTGTCCCAGAAGATGATGTTTCTGGTGAAATGGAACGAGGTGTGGTCCTCGGGCTTGGTGAACTGGATCTGCTGCTTTTCCCCGTAGGCGAAGATGTTGTTCCGGATGAGGTTTTCCTTCCCGTAATGCTGGTGGTAGCCGCCGGTGCGGGTGTGGTGGACGAGGTTGTTCTCCATCACGATGCCGGTGCTGCCCTCGTCGTTGTAGAGCCCCCATCCGCCGTAGTCGTAGGAGATAACATCGTGGATGTGGTTGTGGCTGACGGTGGTGCCTTCCGAGGGGCCGAGCGTGTAGACCGCGCCCATGTCGCTGAGGAGTCCGTCGCCGATGTGGTGGATGTGGTTGTAGTCGATCCGGTTCCGCTTGGCGGAGCTTTCGGCGTAGCCCCAGCGCCAGCCGACGGAGACGCCGGAGTAGGGCAGGTGGCTGATATCGTGATGGGTGACCTGGTTGTCGCCGCTGTGGCCGATCCAGACACCGACGGCGCAGGGAAAGACACGGCCGGCGTCGCGGAGGATGTTGTTGTCGAAGACCTGATGGCTGGTCTGGTCGGCCGGTTGGGAAGAGGGCCCCATTTCCCCGATCCGCAGGCCGCCCGCGCCGAGGTCGTGGAGGTGGCAGTGCTCGACGCGGTTGTCGCGGCAGCCTTTTCGGAACCACAGTCCGTAGATCCCGGTGTGGGCGATTTCACAGTGATCGAAGCTCACCGATCGGACATGATCGGCCTGGATCACCGCCTCGATGGTGGCGGCGGCCTGAGTGGGCTCGAAGCCCTGGGGCGGACAGCGCCAGCCGGTTTCCTGAAAGGCGAGGCCGCGAAAAGTGACGTGCTGGAGCGGTTGATTCGGCTGGCCGCGGAGGATGAGGAGCTGGGAGGCAAGGGGAGCGATGACCTCGGCTTTCGCTGGATCCTCGCCGGGCAGCGGCTTGTAGGTGAGGGTGCCATCGTCGGCGAGGAACCACTCACCGGGTTGATCAAGGGCACTGCGGACATTTTCCAGGATGATGCCGGTTTTGGCGTCCCACTTGTTCCAGGACTTCATCGGCTGGCCGACGACTGTCAGCTTTCCGGTCTGGAGATCCACCGTTTCGACGAAGCGGCGGGTGTTGTCCCACTTGTGATAGGCGAGAAACTGAACCCGGTGCAGCGCGGCTTCGGAAAGTCCCGACAGGCCTTTCAAATCCTCCGGAGTGAAGGTCACGGTCTGGCGAGCGCGCTTTCCTTGCGGTCCGTCGAGCAGCTCCTCGGCCACCTCCTTTGCCTTGATGAAACCCTGATCAGGAAAGCGGGCCCGGACCGCGCGGCGGCCGTTGACCCAGAGCTGGTCGAAGCCCTCGATGCCGGAAAGCTTCACCTCCCAGTTGCCCTCGGCCGTTTTCCTGAATCCACGGATCGGCACACCGCCGCTGATCACAGGATGGGCACCGGGAGCCGCGAGAACACGGACCGGGGCGGCTTCGCTGCCGCTGTGCTCGGGGCCAAGCACAAGTGGCTGGGTCAGCCGATAGGTGCCATCGGCCAGGACCAGGTCGACCGCCTGCTCGGGATGCTCGGCGCGGCTTTTCTTTAGAAGGTCAAGTGCCGCCGGCAGCTCCACTCCGCCCGACTTTCCGCCTATGCGGATGATCAAGGTCTCTGCGTTCACCACGTTCAGAGAAAGGCCGAGAATCAACAGGCTCCATGAGCCCGAGGTGAGAAATTTCATGCCCACTCAACGACGGGCCGCCCATGGGTCTTTCCAATCACTTGTGCGGATCGGGAGCCTTGATGAAGTGGAACATCTCGTTCGCAAAACGCGCGTCTTCCGGAGCGATCCGTCCATTCGGCTTCAAGGCCAGCAGGGCTCGGACCGCTGGAGGCGATGGACCTCCTTCATGAGCTGTGGGACGTCCGCCACTGCCGGGCGTTTCTGCGACGGATTGATCAGGCAGATGACCCAGAATGGAGGGACACTTTCGACCCGCCATGGTCCGAAGGATCATCCGGATCATTTGGAGGGGTCAGTTGCCAAAAGCCCTCTGCCGTCCGGGCAAAAAAAGAGCGGCCCGACCGACCCACCCCTTGGAAAACCCATTAACCAAGAAGCGTCTCAGTCGGACCGCCAATGTGTCGCGACATCC
>JAIYDT010000616.1 GCA_027487355.1 Verrucomicrobiaceae bacterium | reverse complement strand
TGGGAAGGATCCTGCGCGAGCTGCTGACGGGTGAGGTCCCCAGGCCGGGGGAATCCAGTCCGGTCCAGTTGCCCCGCGAGCTTGAGTGGATTTGTCAGAAAGCGACCCATCAGGACGCCGATCGCCGCTATGCCAGCGCCGACGAGCTCGCCGAGGATGTGGAGCGCTACCTCGATGGCCGCGCGGTGAAGGCAGGACCGGAGAGCCTGTTTTATCACCTCGGGAAATGGATGGCCCAGCACCGCCTGGCGACTGCGGGTGCGGTCGTGGTGCTGGTCACCGTGGCGCTTTCCTTGAGTGCGATGATGGTCAGCTTTCGCCGGACCCGCGAGGCGCTCAAGAACGAGGAGGAGGCGAGGCAGATCTCGGCCGTGACCGAGCTGGAGATGCGCCGCAGCTTCAGCCGGTCCGATTTCGAGATGGGACTGCAACTGGCCGAGCGCGGTCGCCCCAATGCCGCCATCGCCCAGTGGGCCCGCGCACTGCGCACCGATCCGGAAAATGAAGCGGCGGCCATGCAGATTCTCTCCACGATCGCCTGGCAGGATTTCATCCGGCCCACCGGTCCTGTGGTGCCGATGGGTGACTCCTTCGTCCGCCAGATCAAGGTCAGCGCGGATGGCCGCAGCGTGGCGGTGATCCAGAGCTCACCGGGGACCGGAGTTCGGCTTTTCCGATGGATCCAGGGCACGACGGCCTTCGCGGAGATGCCGATGGATCAACGTGGCATCATGCACAGCATCGGCGTGGCGAACGGTGGTCGTCTCTACCTCACCGATGTTGAGGGATCATTCAATCTGATCGACGAAAGCGGTCGATCCTCCGCTGCCCAAGCCCATCCCGGAGCGATCGCATGCCTCGCCGTTTCTCCAGATGGAAAGAGAGTGTTGACCGCAGGTGGCCGCGCCGTGATCTGGCGCAACCAGGCCGGAGTTCCTGTCGGCCAGCCCGTCAGAGTGGAATCAACCATTGTCATGGCGGCTGCCACGGCCGAGGCGGACAAGCTCGTCATCGGCCTGGAGAATGGTGAATTGCGACAACTGAATTTCGGCCAAGGCGGGGCCCTGCTGGCTTTCAGCGAACCCAGGCCTGCGGCCGCCCTTGCGATCCGGGCCAGCGATGGCTTGATCGCCGCCAGTTATGCCGATGGATCGCTGCGGACCAGCAGGGGCACGCCGCCCAGACTCGGGGGGGCCGCACAGTCCCTGGCCTTTTCCGCCGACGGCGACACGCTGGTGGCGGAAATCCCAGGCAGCCTCCAGGTCATCGATGCCCGCACCTGGCAGGTCGTGGCACAGATCCCTCTCGAGACCGCCCTCAAGCGCTGGGCCATCGCTGCGGACTCGAAGCGGCTCGTCACCCTCCTTTCGAATGGCGTGATGAGAGCGTGGAACCTGGAAAAGCCGACTGAATTTGAGGACCTGCTGCCGCTCGTGCCGAACGCCGAGTTGGGCCTCGATCCGAGCGGCAGTTTTTGTGCGGTCACCGGCTCGAAGCCGCAGTTGATGCGCGTTTACGATCTGCGGAGCCACGAACAGGCTCCGGAAATTCAACAACGCCCCGCCAACGAGGTGTTCATCGCCGTGGATGATGCCACCGGTCGGCTTTGGACCAGCACCCTCTCCGGAAAGACCAGACCGCTTCAACCCTCGGCAGAAAGCTGGGACATCGGCTCGCTCAACACCCAGCGAAAGCATGCGGTCGTCGCCCTGAACCTCTCGCTCGGACTCGCCCTGCACTGCGCGAATTCCAGCCAGCTCACCCTCGTTTCGAAAAAAGGCCTTCTTCAGAAATGGACCGGTAGCCTGATCAATGCCGTTGCCCTTTCTCCGGATGGCACCCTCGCCGCCGCCGCCCGAACGGATGGCCTGGTCGACGTCTGGGAGACCTCCAGCGGCAAGCGCCTGAGCCAGTTCACCGCCCATTCCATTCCCGCGCTTTCGATCGCCTTCGTGGGCCGGGACCGACTTGTCACCGGGTCCTTGGATCGAAGCGCCCGCCTGTTTGATTGGCGGCAGGGAATCTCCGTCGCTCCCGCCATGACCTGCGACGGGCCGGTCATCTGCGTCACTGCTAGTCGCTCCGGCGAACGCATCGCCACCAGCACCCTGCTGGGCCGATGCCGACTCTGGAGCGGTCGCACCGGACAGCCGCTTTCTCCGATTCTGAAAGCCTCCAAACCCATCGTCGCGCTGGCTCTGCATCCTCAGGAAACCCGCCTTTGGGCGCTCGCGTCGAACGGCGTCCTTCACGAATGGCACCTCCCCCCGTCACCCGCCACCAGCGGCGACTGGCTGCCGGCCTGGGCCGAGGCCACGGTCGGTGAGAAATTGAACCATGAGGGCACGCTGGTGATCGATCCCAGCGCACCACCAGACGGCTTGCCGGAGTCCGCCGCGCCGGCCTTGCAGCAGTGGCTGCGATCCCTGGAAGGCAGTCCGGAGAAATAGTTTCCGTCCGTGTGTAACATCCGGCAACGGGCCGTGCAGTGGTTGGTGGACCTCACTGACCATGAAAACAAAAACCCATCTCGTCTCCCTTGCCTTCATCTCTTTTCCGGCACTGCTCGGCGTCTCCATCGCCAGGGCCGACAATCCGGTCTACGCCGCGCAGCGAATCGGCTCCATCACGAACATCTCCGGGCTCTTGGCCAACTGCGGCGGCGATCTTTACCTCAGCGGCTACGATACCAGCGTCGGCTTCGAGCTGCGGAAACTCAACGCCACCGACAGCGACCTCGATCTCGTTCAGGACCTTTCCGCCGGGACCTCCTCCTCCTCCATCAGTCGCATCACCAAGGTCGGCAACAAGATCTTCTTCCGCGCCACCGTCAGCTCTGAAATCGGCAATGAACTCTATGTCAGCAACGGCAGCTCGGCCAGCCTGGTGAAGGACATCTACAACGGCACCGCCAGCTCCACGCCTGACTATCTCTATGCCCTCGGAAACACCCTGTTCTTCACCGCAACCGACGGCATCAACGGCAACGAACTCTGGTCCAGCGACGGGACAAGTGCCGGCACAAACTTGTTCAAGGACTTCCGCCCGTCGGAGAGTGGCAGCTCAACCTCGTGCAGCCAGTTCACCCCGCTGACCATCGGCGGCGTTGACTACCTTTACTTCAGCGCCAACACCACCGCCTCGGGAGCCGAACTTTGGCGCACCGATGGCACACTGGGTGGCACCACCCAGGTGGCCGACATTTACTCAGGTGCCTCAGGCTCAAACATCGGTGAGATCACGTCGAACGGCACGGGCTTCTACTTCAAGGCCACCGATGGCAGCTACGGCCTGTTCCACTCCGACGGCACCAGTGTCTCCAAGATCAAGACGATCAACGACGCCACCTCCTCCGGATCGCCTTCCAATCTCGCCTGGATCGGCAGCAGCCTCTACTTCAAGGCTTATCAAAGAGGCAACGGCCAGGAGCCATGGATCAGCGACGGCACGCTCAGTGGCACGCTGATGATCAAGGACCTCGGCAATGAGTTCAACGGCAACAGCAATCCGAGCGAGTTCACCCGGGCCGTGCACGGGATCGTTTTCCAGGCAGGAACCTCCGCCACCGGCCACGAACTTTACACCACCGATGGTACCAGCGGCGGCACCGGCCTGCTGAAGGACATCAACCCCGGCTCCGACAGCAGCATCTCGAATGCAGCAGCTTTCACCAAGGTCGGCGATTACGTCTTCTTCGCCGCGAACGACGGCACCCACGGCTGCGAACTCTGGGTCACCGACGGCACCGCAGCCGGCACCTACATGGCTCTCGACATGAATCCCGGCAGCGGAAACGGCCTCCCTGTCGGCATCACCAACATGGTCAACCTCAATGGCACGCTGTATTTCCAGGCTTCCGATGGCACCTCATCGAACCTCTACAAGCTCGTCACCGGCAGCACCATGATGACCACCGCCATGACCTCCGGCGAGCGCGGCCACGTCAGCATGCGCAGCAGCGAGGGACTTGGGAGCGATGCCGCCCTTCGCTTCGCCGCCGCCACCACCGCTTACACGTGCAGCCTTTCGTATCGGGAACGCAGCAGCTCGGAGCTTTCCCACCTGCTCAGTGATGTGCTCGACGTCAGCGGCAGCGGCAGCAACCCCTTCCTGCTGCAGCTCAACTATTCACCCACCGTGCTCGCCGCACTGGGCACCAGCAGGCCCATGCTCGGATGGTACAGCTCCGGAGCCTGGGTGAATGCCATCCTCGGCAATGTCGGCATGGCCAGTCTCTCAAGCACGGAGGTCGAGGCCCTCTTCGTCAACGGACCCTACACCGAAGGGCTCCCCACCGGAAGCTGGGGCCATGATGAGGCCAATCACGTCGTCTGGGCCGTGCTCGATCACAACTCGGAGTTCGCCGCCACTCCGATCACCCCCACTGCCGCCTATTCCACCTGGATCGATGGCTACTATCCCGCCAGCACCGACTCCGCCGTCATCGCCTCCAGCGCCGATCCGGATGGCGATGGGCTCGCGAATTCCGTGGAATATGTCCTCGGCACCTCGCCTGCCAGCGCCGCCCAGTCCTCGCTGCCCACCCTTGAAAGGACCTCCACGACCGTGACCTTCCGCTTCACCCGCAGCAAGGCTGCCGGGGCCGCCGGGTTCGCCTCGTCGGTGCAGTACTCGACCGATCTCAGCGCCAACAGTTGGACCACCGCCACCCCCGCCATGACCGCCGTCCTCGACAGCGGTGACAACGAGCTCGTCACCGTCTCCCTGCCCGCCACCAGCAGCACCCTCTTTGCTCGTCTGGTGGTCAGCTCGCTCTGAGGGACCTGTGCATGCGCGCTTGGACTCCGCCCAGGCGCGCTGCTAGGAAGGGGCATGGAACTGCGCCAGTTGAGGGCCTTCGTTGAAATCGCGGAAGCGGGGAGCATCACCGCCGCCGCGAAATTGCTGCGCCTGACCCAGCCCGCGCTCAGCCGCCAGATCAAGGCCCTGGAGGAGGAACTCGATGTCGCGTTGCTGGAGCGCGGTGCCCACTCGATCAGCCTCACTCCAGCAGGCCAGATCCTGAAATCCGAATCGATCAAGCTCCTTCGTTTCAGCGAGGCCATGGTCGCGAAGGTCCAGGCGGAGGCCTCCGGCGAGCCACTCCGCGTCGCCTACGCCCCTTCGCTGGCAGGTGAGTTCATTGCGATCGCCATCGAGCGCTTCACCCAGCTTCATCCACGGGTGCGGGTCAGCCTGTCCGACCGCTCCTCGGCGGAAATGCATGATGGACTCGCGGCCGGAAAGTTCGACCTCATCCTCGCCGTGCCCTGCCCCGGAGACGCCGTCCGCTGGATGCCCTTGCGCGACTACGGATGGGAACTCCTCATGCCGGCCAATCATCCGCTCGCTCCCAGAGAGGTGGTTTCCCCGGCTGATCTCGATGGCCAGAAGCTGCTTCTGTTGGAGAAGGAGGGCTACCCGGACTACTGGAACCGCGTAACGAGATACTTCAAGGACCGCGGCCTTCAGGCGAAGATCGCCGGAGAGTTCGACGGACGGGAAAGCCTGTCCGCCGCCGTTGAAGCCGGGATGGGCATCGCCCTTGTCGCGCAAGCGGGACGAAGGGGAAGACAGCAGAACGGCCGCAGCGTGCTCAAGCCCCTGGAAGAGGAACCCGCCCGCACGGTGGTCGCAGCGGGAACCGTCTCCGATCGAGATTGCCCGCCCCGTGTGCTCGCCTTCATCGAGGAACTGAAACGGGCCGCCGCCGAGCTCTGAGCGCGGGCACTTCGGTTTCAGGGAAACGGCAGCAGCCTGCCTGGCGACCTTGGATTTTCAGCAGCGGACTCCCATGTTCAAACCCCGTGATACTCCTGAATGCTCTTCACGGTGAGCTCGCGGGATTTCAGGGCGCGGATGGCTTCCACGGAGGCCTCGGCGGCGGCGAGGTTGGTGGCGTGGGAGATCTTCATGGCGATGGCACCGGAGCGGATCTTGACCTCGTCCTCGCGGGACTCGTGGCTGCTCGGGGTGTTGATGATGAAGTGGACGTCGCCGTTCTTCATGGCATCGATCACCGTCGGGCGGGCCTGCTCGGAGAGCTTGTAAAGGCGCTGGCAGGGAATGCCCTCGGCCACCAAGCGGGTCTGGGTGCCGCCAGTCGAGTAGAGCGTGAAGCCGAGCGAAACCAGATCCCGGGCGACTGCGACGGCGCGGTCCTTGTCGCGATCCGCCACGGAGAGGAAGACGTTTCCGGAGGTCGGCAGCGGGTTGAAGGCGCTGATCTGGGCCTTGGCGTAGGCCATGCCACGGTCCTCGTCGATGCCCATGACCTCGCCGGTGGAGCGCATTTCCGGGCCGAGCACGATGTCGATGCCGGGGAAGCGGTTCCAGGGGAAGACGGCCTCTTTGACCGAGAAATGCGGCGGGATGATGGTGTCGGTGAAGCCGAGCTCTTCCAGCGTGTGGCCGACCATGATCTTGGCGGCGAGTTTCGCGAGCTGGACGCCGATGGCCTTCGAGACGAAGGGCACGGTGCGGGAAGCGCGGGGATTGACCTCGATGACGTAGAGTTCCTCGTCCTTGACGGCGAACTGGATATTCATGAGGCCCTTCACGTCGAGCTCGCGGGCCAGGTCCTTGGCGGCGCGGGTGATCTCTGCCTTGATGTTTTCCGAAAGCGAGAAGGCAGGGATGACGCAGGCGGAGTCGCCCGAGTGAATGCCGGCCTGCTCGATGTGCTGCATGATGGCACCGACCACGGCCTGCTTGCCGTCGGAAATGCAGTCGACATCGACTTCCACCGCGCCATCGAGGAAGCGGTCCACCAGCACCGGACGTTCCGGTGAGGCGGTCACGGCCTCGCGCATGTAGCGGCGGAGTTCGTCTTCGGCGTAAACGATCATCATCGCGCGACCGCCGAGCACGAAGGACGGTCTAACAAGGACGGGGTAACCGATGCGCGCCGCGACATCGACCGCTTCCTGCTCGTTGGTGGCGGTGCCGGCTTCGGCCTGCTTGAGGTGGATGCGATCGAGGAGGGCGGAGAAATGCTTGCGGTCCTCGGCGAGTTCGATGCTTTCCGGTGAGGTGCCGATGATCGGGACACCGTGGCGCTTGAGGTCGGCCGCGAGGTTCAGCGGGGTCTGTCCACCGAACTGCACGATCACGCCGTGGGGCTTTTCCTGATCGCAGATGTTGAGGACGTCCTCGAGGGTGAGCGGCTCGAAGAAGAGCTTGTCGGAGGTGTCGTAGTCGGTGGAGACGGTCTCGGGGTTCGAGTTCACCATCAGCGTTTCGTAGCCGAGTTCCTTCAAGGCGAAGGCGGCGTGCACGCAGCAGTAGTCGAATTCGATGCCCTGGCCGATTCGGTTGGGCCCACCGCCGAGGATGATGATCTTCTTCTTGTCCGAGCTGCGGGCCTCGTTTTCGTCGCCGTAGCTGGAGTAGAAATAAGGCGTGTAGGCCTCGAACTCGGCGGCACAAGTGTCGACGAGGCGATAGGTCGGGATGATGCCCTTGGCCTTGCGTTCGGCGCGGACCTCGTCCTCATGCGTGCCCTTGGCCCTGGCGATCTGGCGGTCGGAGAAACCGAGCTTCTTCGCGCGGCGGAGATCGAGATTCGCGAGGTCACGGCCTTCATCGGCGATCTGCTTGAGATGCGTCAGGAACCACGGGTCGATCTGCGTGACCTCGAAGACCTGCTCCAGCGTCCATCCGGTGACGAAGGCGGTCTGCAGCCAGAAGATCCGCTCGGCATTCGGCACGCGCAGCTTGCGCTCGATTTCATCGTGGCTGGGTGCCTGCGGGTCCTTCGGATCGAATCCAAAGCCCCAGCGGCTGGTCTCCAGCGAGCGCAGGGCCTTCTGCATCGACTCCTTGAAGGTCCGGCCGATTGCCATGGCTTCGCCGACCGACTTCATCGCGGTAGTGAGCACCGGATTCGCCTTCGGGAATTTCTCAAAGGTGAAGCGCGGGACCTTGGTGACGACGTAGTCGATCGTCGGTTCGAACGAAGCCGGCGTCTCGCGGGTGATGTCGTTCTTGATCTCGTCGAGGGTGTAGCCGACGGCGAGTTTCGCGGCGATCTTGGCGATCGGGAAACCGGTGGCCTTCGAGGCGAGCGCGGACGAGCGGGAAACGCGCGGGTTCATCTCGATCACGATCATGCGGCCGGTCTTCGGATCGGTGGCGAACTGGATGTTCGAGCCACCTGTTTCCACACCGATCTCGCGGATGATGGCGAACGAGGCATCGCGCATGATCTGATACTCGCGGTCTGAGAGCGTCTGGATCGGCGCGACGGTGATCGAGTCACCGGTGTGAACCCCCATCGGATCGAGGTTCTCGATCGAGCAGACCACCACACAGTTGTCGGCATGGTCGCGCATGACCTCCATTTCGTACTCCTTCCAGCCGAGAAGGGATTCCTCGATCAGGACTTCGGAAACCGGGGAGAGATCAAGGCCGCGGAAGACGATTTCCTCAAGCTCCTCGCGATTGTAGGCGATGCCGCCGCCCTGGCCACCGAGGGTGAAGGCGGGGCGGATGATGAGTGGAAATTTGCCGATAGTCTCCGCCACGGCGCGGCCTTCCTCCATGGTGTGGGCCACGCCGGACTGTGGAACGTCGAGCCCGATCTTGAGCATCGCGTCCTTGAAGCGCAGACGGTTCTCGCCCTTGTCGATGGCGTCGGCATTGGCCCCGATCATCCGGACGCCGTGCTTGTCGAGCACGCCGGACTTGAAGAGGGACATCGAGGTGTTGAGCGCCGTCTGGCCGCCGAGGGTGGGGAGCAGGGCGTCCGGTTTCTCGCGGATAATGATTTTCTCCACCACCTCGGGCGTGATCGGCTCGATGTAGGTCCGGTGGGCGAACTCCGGATCGGTCATGATCGTGGCCGGATTCGAGTTCACCAGGACCACCGTGTAGCCTTCTTCGCGCAAGGCCTTGCAGGCCTGGACTCCGGAGTAATCGAACTCGCATCCTTGGCCGATCACGATGGGACCGGAACCGATGACGAGAATTTTGCGGATCGAGGTGTCTTTGGGCATGGGTACGAGCGTGCGAGGGCTAAATTTCGAGGGGTTTCGCAGGGAACCCGCCGCTTGTAAAGGGCTCGTTGAAAGGGAATTGCCCGAACCTCATCCCGGCGGCACCCGATCCTTGGGCCTCCGCTGGATCGAAGGGTCGTTTTTGGGGGGTCTCAGGGCCATTCGGCGAAGCTACCATTCCAATGGAGGACGCCTTGAATTTTTCCCGAGCATCGGACTCCGAAAGCCCGCCGATGAAGGAATCGACCTGCCTGCCGTTGAGAAACCTGCGCACATCAGGGATGCCTCTGGCGCCGAACTGGCATCCGGCTCAAGGCGTGGGCTTGTGGGAAGATTCGGGATCGGCTAACTCAGGCCCATGTTTCACGTCGTTCTGGTCGCCCCGGAAATCCCCCACAACGCCGGGGCCGCCGGTCGCCTCGTCCTCGCCACCGGATCGGTGCTCCATCTGGTGAAACCCCTCGGCTTTTCCCTGGAGGACAAGTACGTCCGCCGGACCGGGCTGGACTACTGGCAGGACGTCGATGTCCGGATTTGGGAATCCCTCGATGAACTCGCTGCTGCCGCCGCGCCGAACTCGCGGTTCTGGTATCTGAGCACCAAGGCGAAGAGCTCGCCGTGGTCGGTGGCCTTCCAACCTGGCGACTACCTCGTGTTCGGCTGCGAAACCAAGGGCCTGCCGCCCGAGGTCGTCGAATCAGCCGGCGACTCCGCCCTCCGCATTCCGATGAAACCCGGCTCCACCCGCAGCCTCAATCTCTCGACGGCGGTGGCGATCGTTCTTTATGAAGCCGTTCGCCAGCAGTCGCCGGAATGGTGAGGATCAGGGCTGCTTGAAGACGACTTTCACTTCCTGATCGTCATCATGGCCGAAGCCATCGCCGATGTCCTTGCTGGTGACGTAGAGCATCATGCCCATCAGCATCAGGGCGAAGGCCAGTTGGACGTATTCGAGGAACTTCGCCCGCACCGGGCGTCTCGCCACGGACTCCATCAGCGCCAGAACGATGTGGCCGCCGTCGAGCACCGGGAAGGGCATCATGTTCAGCACCGCAAGGTTGACGTTGAAGATGACGAAGAACGCGAGGAGGCGGTTGAACGGGTGGTCCATTTCAAGCATCGCGTATTTCACCTTGGCGATGCCGACCGGCCCGTTGAGCTGATCGATGCCGATGCTGGAATCCTTGGAGGCGACGCTGGAAATGGTCGTCCACATCATTTCCAGGCTGTCGCCGACCTGCTTGAACGGAGACGGATTGATGATCGTCGAATCCCGATAGGGGATTCCCACAGGTCCGATACCAACCATGAGATTCTTTGTCAGATCCGCAGGGGCCACGGGGTGCTCCGCCGTCACCGTGAGCTTGTCCGCCTTTCCCTCGCGCTCATACTCGATGACAAAAGGACGGTCTCCTGCCCCCTTGATCAGATCGACGGCCTCGTCGGCGAAATGAAACTTCTTTCCGTCGATGGAGAGGAGCTTGTCCTCAGGTTTGAGACCAGCTCGCGCGGCAGGACTGCCTTCATAGACGGTCCCTGCGACCAAGTAATCCGGCTCAGGCCCGATGCCGACACGGCGCAGGGCACGGCGTTGGAACCACTTGGTGTCCTCAATCTTGAAGGCCGAGGTGAGGGTCAGGGGGGCTGGCTCTCCCTTGCGCTCGACGGTAAAGGCAATTTCCTTCCCCTTGCTGAGAATGATGCGTTCGAAAATGCTGTCGAGATGACCCCTGAATCCGCTGACGGGCTTGCCATTGACGGCGACAATCTTGTCCCCGATCCGGATGCCGGCCTTTTCCGCGGGGCTGTCCTTTTCAATGAAGCCGACGATCTGGGATGGAATGAAGTCCGCTGGCTTGCCGATCGCGGTGACCACGCAGGCCGCAAGCAGGGCGAGCAGGATCGAGAAAAGCGGACCCGCAAAGGCCACGATGATCTTGTCGATCGGCTTGATCGCCGGGAGATGACGGTCGTCGCTGTTGGAGCCCTCGATCGCCTCCATCGGCGCCATCTGTGGCAGCGCCACGAAACCACCCGCTGGAATCCAGCCGAGCCCATATTGCACGCCGCCGATCTCCTTCTTCCAGATCGGCTTCCCGAACCAGATCTGGAAACGGTCCACCTGCAAGCCCCGCCATTTCGCCGCCAGGAAGTGCCCCAACTCGTGGACGAAGATGATGAGGTTGAACGACGTGATGACCACGAGGATCAGCAGTGCGATGTGAAGGATTTTGGAAAAGTCGGGCATGGACTGCGGTTTGCGTCGTCAACCTAGCGTGCGAAGCCAATGCATCAAGTGGATTGACGCGAACGGGTGATGATGCCGAAACTCCATTCCATGGCATTCAGGATCGATGACGCGGTGCAGCGCGGCGAGATCGACAACACCGTCGAGGGACGCACCACCGGGCGCATCTGGCTGGTGGGTCGCGAGGAGCCCCTGACGCTGGATCTCAATGGTGACTGCTGGCGTGACCTGGCCGGAGCGCGGCTGACCTTTGAGAACCTGGATCCCAGTCCCGATCCCGATGCGGGGACCCTTTCCTCCGTCCAGACCGGAGTGGTCGGTGACATCACCGCTTCACGAAAGGCGCGGATCGCCACGGTCAGTGAGGACGAGATCCAGTCCCTGCATGCCTCAGGCCGGGAGATCCCTTATGAGTGGAAGAACCTGCTTTACCTGGAGTGGTTCAGTGAAGCGAACGGTCGGGTGCTGATCGAGACCGCCGACTACCGGCTCACCGTCACCGAGCATCACTGGCAGATGGATGCCGATTCCGAGCAGGCCCAGCAACTGGCCAATCTTCACGCCATGCGGGATTTCATGGCCTCCCTGATTCTCCGCCGCAAGCCGGCTCAGGAGGACAATGCCGCTGCGAGCGATGAGCTTGATGAATATGAATGGGAGGAACGGCTGAAGGAATCCGATCGCCTGGCAGACGCCTATCAGGAGGTCCTCGAGAAATACATGGACGATGGCGATGCCGAGCGGAAGGAGGCCTTTGTCATGGGCTGGGATGGTTTGCTCGATGCCCTGGCCGAGCGTGATGAGATCGAGATCATCGACCCGTTTGATGACGAGGAATTGCAGGGTTCCACCTCGAGTTGGCAATCCTCCGGCCTCGAGGATGAAGAGGAAGAGGAGCGCCATCCGTTGCAGGCGCTTTCCTATGAGGTCGCCCTGCGGGCCATGGATCTGGTTTCCCGGGAGGGCGGCTCCGACACGGCCGAGCATTGCCTGGTCTCGAATCTTCTCCAGGTCAGCGCCAAGCTCGCCGGAGCCCTGACCGGTCATGGCAGCGGCTATGAGCCCGAGGCGGGGTTCGTGCTCGCGGTCCTGAAGCGATGCCTCAACTGGCTGAACGAGGCGATGTCAGCCTGCCAGGCCCTGCTGGATCAGGAAAAGGACGAGGACCACAAAATGGCCCTCACCCATTTGCGGCAGTCCGTCTTCGAAATCCGCGACGGCATCGTCGCCCTGCGGCGCGAACTGAAGCATGGCTGATCGGGGGGCTGACCGCTTGTTCGCTTTCGAACGGGCCAGCTCCAGTCACGACTCCTCAGGAAGCGACCTTGTTGATGAAATGCCATTTGCAACCTGAGATCGGGGTGTTTATCGTGCGCGTCATGAAAACCCTTTTTGCTCTCGTTGCTTCCGCGGTCGTCGCCTTCCTTCCTTCTTGCGCGCCGGTTTCTTCGGGGCTGCCCGAGGATCAGCCGACCAAAATGAGGCTGCATCGCACCACTTCATCCGAGGATCTTCAGGAATCGGAACGCACCCGCGGCGGTGGCGTGATCTCCACCAGCGGCGAACGCGACTGGAATTTCTAATCCTTCGCGGAGCCGCCTCAGGGCTGGGCTTCCTTTTTCTCCTCGATCCGGTAGTCCGGGAAACCCAGGATTCTCGGGGCGCGGCTGCCTTCCTGCACGATGACAAATTGCACGGTCCGTGAGCGGGGATCGAAGGACCAGTTCGTTTCACAAAGCGGATAGAGCACGTCGCTGCCGGGCAGGCGGAACGAGAGGTTGACCTTGTAGTCTTCGTTGCCGGTGGCCGGGGCGTTGAGGATGACGCGGGAGTTGGGGGCCATGGCGAGCTGCTCGCGGCCTACCTGACCGCCGACGCTGTTGGGCGTGAGGTTGAACCAGAGCATCTGGCCCGCCTTGAACTTCGCGGCGTCGGCATCAATGATCTGCATCCGGATCGGGATCGACTTGTTGGCGGGGTCGCTGTTGAGGATGAGGTAGAAGTCGGTGACGGCGGCTGCGATGGAAGCCTTCGGCGCCGTCGGATCAGCCTCTTCGGGTTTCAGCGGTGGGGTGGTGAGCAGGCGGAGCACGCGGTCTCCAGCGGGAAGATGATACACCGGAGAGAAGCTCATGCGCGGCAGCTCGACTGGCTGGCAAGCGGTGCCGTCGAAGAGTTGGAGGGTTTCCGGCGCTCCCTGGGGTGCCCCGAGAAACAGGATGCGGCAGGTGCGAGGGCCTTTCGTTTCGGCGGCGGTGAGGGTTTGAAGAAGGCAGATCAGGACAAGGAGGCGGCGCATGGAAGCGGGAGGTTGAACGAAAGTTTTCAGGATGCGATCAGATTTCCGAAGGGCTGAGCCAGCGCATGGAAACGACCTGGAAGCGGCGTCCATAGATCTGGTTGATCTGGCGGGTGGGAGTGCCGGTGACTTCCGCGAGGTCGGCGGGATCGAGGTAGGCGCGGGTGCGCACCACGACGGCTTCACAAGTGGCGCGGGCGGTGATGTTGCCGCTCTTGTCACGTGCATCGCCGTAGGCGCGGATGGTGAAGGTGTCATCGCGGGCGGTCAGGGTGGGAGCGAGGGCGCGCAGCACATCGGCCTGGCGGGTCCAGCCTGGCAGGCCGTAGGTGGCCTGGCCGATGGCGGCATCCGGGAACTTGTATTCGGCGCTGGCCGCTGAAGCCGGGGCCGCGGAGGACGGGTTGTTGAAATCGCCGGAGGTCATGCCCGAGTAGGGATTGGTGGCAGCGCTCTTCGCGATCTCGTTCAGGGCCGCCTGGATGGTTCCGGCCAGGGCCAGATCACCGGACGAGAGCTGACGGTTCACGAACTCCGAGAGGGAAAGGAAGGGCCCGCGGAGGCGGACTTGTTTCACGACCTCGGTGGCCAGGGCGTCGATCACCTTCTCATCAAGAATCCGGTATCCGACGAACTCGTTGGCACCCGGGAAGGCACCGGAGGAACCGGTGGACTTCGCCTCGGCATCGCCGGCGATACTGAAACGCGAGAAGGCGTAGTCGCTCTGGCCGGAAAGATCCACGCTCCAGGCCGCTCCGGTGTCCTTCAGGAACGGGACCTTCTGGTTGCGCGCATGTCCGAGGAGGGCCCGCCAGGCGGCGACCGAGGTGGAGTTGACGTTGAACATGCCCTCGACCTCGAGGCGCGAGGCGATGGTCCTCCACGAGTCGGCCTTTCCGGCGTTGTTGCTGAACAGGGTGTTGGCCGCGCTGGTCGAGGAGGCCCCGAGGCTGGCATCCTGCGCGATCGGAAGGTAGGCGCGGTTTGGCAGCGGGGAGACTCCGCTGACGAAGTCGGTGTAGGTCCTCTGCAGGGTCTTGCCGGAGTTTCCAAAGGTGGTGGGATCCGGCGCGATGGAGGAGAAGAACCAGTCATCGAAGAGCAGATGATTGGCGCAGTAGGAGTCGTCGTGCTGAAGATTGGTTCCCTGTCCGGCGTCGGCGCTGTTGACGACGGCGTTCGAAGGCAGCAGCGGGGTGGCATCGCTGTTGCCGATGATGTTGAAGGAGAAGGGCGGGATCGGATTTTCGTAGCGGAGATCCCAGTTCTGGAGTTCCGCGAGCGACTGGAGGGGACGCAGCGGAAGCTCGTTGATCACGCAGCGCGAGAGTCCGTTGGACTTGGTGAACCCGGTGACGATGAACCCACGGTTGCTGGCGTCGCTGTTGGGCAGCTTGCTGTCGTTGGGAGTCCGCGCCTCGAAGCTGTAGTCGAAGGGCGAGTTGACCGGGTGGCTGGTGCCGCCGTAGTGCTTCAGGATCGTGGTTTCGACCTCATCCTTTCCGCCCATGGCGGTGTAGTTGACGAGCGGGCTCGATTGCACGAAGCCCTTGGCCGCGACGTGGCTCCGGCTCGCCATGCGGGCTCCGAAAACGGTAGTCAGGAAGGGCGAGGGCGCGGTGGCGATGACACTGAGTGAAGGGGATTCCGGGAGATTGTCGACCGGTTTGTAAACCTCAGCTGCGACTGCCGGCTTGTAAACCATCCGGTAGGCCAGGTGGCGGACCCCTGCGATCGACATGTCAAGATAGATCCCGACGCCCTGGTAGCCGTCGTTGTAGGTGGTGTCGAACTTGGCTCTCGCCCTGATGGTGGCGGTGCCCGGTGCGACGAGTGGTGTCCCCGCGTCGTTCCTGAGGGCCAGGAAATGGCCGCCCCTGCTGCGGTAGCCGGGTTGCATTTCGAGGGTGGTGGTGGCCGCGACCTGAGTGGCTGCGGGGCTAAAGACCCTGGTTTCGCCGGGCTTCAGTGCGAAGCCTGAGCTGATCTGATAGGTAAATGTGGTGATGGGGGTGGTTGGGGTGGTGGGGGTGGTCGCGAGGGCCGGAGTGTTGTTGAGGCTGCCGGCCAGGATGCTGTTGTAGCTGGCGTTCTGGACCCCGTTGACGTTGTATTGGATGGCGGCGGGCAAGGGCCTTGGAATCCGGAAGACGAGGGGCACACTGCTGAAGTTCATCTCCACATTGTAGGGATTCCACATGGTGATGACCGGAGTGATCAGGAGTCGTGGTTCCAGGCTGCCTGCAGGGTGCGCGGGTTGACCGGCTGCAGGTGCCGGAGGGGTCCCGGCGGTGTGGGAAAACAACCACTCGATGCGAGCGATGACGGGAAGCACGCGGACCTTGTGGAGGAAGCTGTAGGCATCCCCACCAATGTCCACCGAGTAGGGAGTGATCGTGCTTTTCCCGGTCGAGGAAGTGGTGATGCCCTTGTCGCGATAGGCGAGTGCGAAGTCCTTGAGGTTCTCCCAGCTGCTGACCGCACCGTGCTGGTAGATGGGAATATTGGCAGCGGTGCCGCGATAGGCTGACCACGGGTACAGCATCGACTTGTCGGGCACGGCATTGCCCGAGGTTGGAATCGTGGCGAGGAGGTCCTGGCCCGGCTTGTTTCGGAAAAAGGGCAGGCCACTGGTGCCCACGCGTGACCAGTTTTCGGTGAGCAGCGAGAGGTCCTTTTTCCAACCGCCGGTGGCCACGTTGGTGAGCAGGCCGATCGAGCTGGTGGAGAGATCGTGGAAGAATTCCTGCGAGCTTTTCAGGGTTCCCGCCGTGGCGATGAGATCGCTTTCCTTGAGGCTGATGGCCTTGTTGGCGGGCGTGGCATCGCTGAGAAGACTCTCGAGGCGGAAAGGCTTCGGATCAGCCACGGAATGCGATTTCGCATTCATCGCCCAGCGCCCGTTGTTGTCGGCGGAGGGCTGATAGGGCTTGGGAAGGCGGGCTTTCTGATTCTCGCCGCTGACCCACCAGGCGAAGCTGCCCCTCTGATTACCGGCGGTGAAAGGCGTGGGAGTCAGGTGGACCTGAAGCTTCTCCCGGGTCGCTCCGCTGCCCACTGAATTGTCGCCGAGGAGGATGGCCTTGGTTGACCCCTTGGTGGTGTTTGGCAGGGTGGTGGTGCTCCCGGAGACCAGCCAGGCCTGGAAACGATCCTGCTTCTTGGTCTTGTAATTGCCGGGAGAAATGGGGCGTCCCTGAGCACTTCCGCTTTGCTCGTGATCGGTTCCTTCCCAGCTTCTCCAAACTCCCATGATCGGCGGGTTGGCTGCGTCGAGGATATCTGCCTTGGCCGTGATTCGGGTGTCGAGTCCGGCATGTTTCTGAAGATCTCCGATCGCCAACATCAGGGCCATGCGGGCATTGGCTCTTGCAACAGCCTGATCCACGCCACTTGACGCGGAACGCAGGGTGACAGAGCCCAAGGTCAAAAGGCCGATCGCCACCACCGTCAGCAACACCATCAGGGTGAGAGTGATGATCAGAGCAAAGCCACGCGTTGGGCGGGCAGTTCTTCGGATGGGTTTCATGGAGGTTGAGGATTTGGGAAAATCCAAGAAGCGTTTCTTCGGTGAGCTAGACTCGCTCATGTCTTTACCTTGTAAACAAAAAAACGCCCTCCTCCAGATTCATCTAGGTTCCCTCATTTGAGGGAAACCAGGACCCTGCATGAGGCCTGTTTCTGGTTGTTGGCCTCCCCGTTTCGCGAAACCACAGAGGTCGGAGCGGAGATCCTTCTTGCCTGGCCCGCCGCTTGCTGTAGTCCTCTTACGTTCCATTTGTAGGTTTTTGATTTTATGAGTGTCTTCCCATTGATTCACAAACGGTTGTTTGTGTCTAAATCCAAAGGCGAAACCGCCGCCTCTGCCAGCCGCATGTCCATGCGACTGGGAAATTCGAAGCCCGGTTCATCGGGAAGAGTGACCCATTCAAAGCGGGCATCACGTCGTCTCCCAAAGAGAAACGGATTCGCCCTGGTGGCGGTCCTCACGATGTTGATCCTCCTCACGCTGCTGGCCTTGGGCTTGCTTTCTCTTTCAACGATCACGCTCAGGAGTTCGGGATCCGG
>JAIYDT010000249.1 GCA_027487355.1 Verrucomicrobiaceae bacterium | reverse complement strand
CGTGCGAAGATCGACATGGCCTCGCCGAACCTCAACCTGCGCGATCCGGCCCTTTACCGGATCATGCACGCCGAGCACCACAACACCGGCAGCGCCTGGTGCATTTACCCGATGTATGACTTCGCCCATCCGCTGGAAGATGCGCTGGAGCATATCACCCATTCGCTCTGCACGCTGGAGTTTGAAAACCATCGGCCGCTTTACGATTGGTTCATCGAGAACTGCCCGGTGCCTTCCAAGCCACGCCAGATCGAGTTCGCCCGCCTGAACCTGACCTACACCGTCATGAGCAAGCGCAAGCTGCTCCAGCTTGTGAAGGAGAACCACGTCAGCGGCTGGGATGACCCGCGCATGCCGACAATTTCGGGCCTGCGCCGTCGTGGTTTCACGCCCGAGTCGATCCGCAACTTCTGCAAGCGCATCGGCATCACCAAGTTCAACGGTACCACCGATGTCGCGCTGCTGGAGTTCGAGGTCCGCGATCATCTCAACAAGATCGCCCCTCGCCGCATGGCCGTGCTCGATCCGGTGAAGGTCGTGCTGGAAAACTGGACGCCGGGCGCGGTCGAGACCATCGAGCTGGTCAACAATCCCGAGAACCCGGAGGAGGGGACGCGTCAGGTGCCACTTACCGGCGAGGTCTGGATCGAGCGCGAGGACTTCATGGAAGAACCGCCGAAGAAGTTCTATCGACTCGGCCCCGATCGCCACGTCCGGCTCAAGGGCGGCTACATCATCCGCTGCACCGGCTTCGACAAGGATGCCTATGGCAATGTCACCGAGATCCGCGCGGTCACGATTCCGGGCACACTCGGAGCCGACACGCCGGAGGGCATCGAATGCCGTGCCGCGATCCATTGGGTCAGCGTTGAAAAGGGAGTCGACGCCGAGGTCCGCCTCTATGATCGCCTTTTCACCACCGAAGATCCCGATGCGGCGGAAGGCGGCTTCGTCACCGTGTTGAATCCCGACTCGCTCAAGGTCATCACCGCCAAGGTCGAGCCCGCGCTGGCCACGGTCGAGCCCGGGTTCCGCAGCCAGTTCGAGCGCACCGGCTATTTCATCGCAGACGCGAAGGACCACGTCCCCGGTACGAAGCTCGTCTTCAACCGCACCGTGGCCCTGCGCGATACGTCAAAGAAGAAGTAGTCCTGAAATGGACCGCGAACTTTAGTTCGCCGGGAAGAGTTCCATGTTCCTGCGAACTAAAGTTCGCGTTCCATTCAGTTGCCGCTCTCGGATCATCCAGATGATCGTCTGTCGGGCTCGATCCACGAACCATTATCGTCTGAAACGTCGGATTCCAAAGCCTGGTTTCCGATGCTCGTGACGAACCACCCATACTCGGATCGAACCCTCCCATAGGTCATATAAGAAATGGTAGGGGAAGCGGTCGAGGTTGCATCGTCTCAGACCACTCGAATCAAAATGAAAGAAGTGAGGGTTCTCGGTCGCCTTTGAAATGCCCACCATGAACTCGGCAAAGAAGTCGTTCGCAAGCTGCTCTGAGGTCGCGTTGTATTTCTCAAGTATCTCGTTGAGATCGACCTGAACGCGGCGATGGAATCTAGTTTCCACGAAGCTTCAGGCCAGAAACCAGCTGATCGAAAGTAAGCCAGACCGAGGGGTCGGCATCTGCCTCGCTCTTGCGACGTGCCACCTCTTCGTCAGAAACCGTGTAAACAGGCGTCTCCAAGCCATGGAGAAGCCTTGAGGCCAATGACGCCCGTTCTTTTTCGGTCAGCTTGGACGCCTCCATGGCGATCTCTTCCAATTTCATGGTGCCCTGAAACTAGTCGATCTGGTTCCTGTTGGCCATCAGGTTTTTGACGATCTCACAACCCTTTGAGAACCGAATTGAGTCCTCGAATTGCTCCTCTACACTCCCGCCCATGTTCAAGCGCTTCTGGTGGGTGTTTCTGGTGATGGCGGTGGCCTTGCCGGTTGTTGGACTGCTGATCTCCGCGACGGTCACCTACGCAATGCCGAAGAAGTTTGAGAGCACGGCGACCATTCAGTTCTACGGGGAGGCGGCGAAAGGAATCGATCCCGGCGCACCCGGCTTCCAGATTCTTCAGGACCACATCCAGACGATGAAGTCGGATGAGATACTGCAGAAAGTTGCCGGGAGTCTCGATCTTTCCACGAATTGGGGAAATCCAATGGCAGAGATTCTTCAGATGATGAGAGAAGCGATTCGAATCGAGCAACGCCGCGGAACCGAATTGGTTGACATCATTGTGCGACACACCAACAGGATGGATGCGAGGGAAATCGCTGCGGAAGTAGTTAAGACTTATCGAGGCAGATTGAAGGAACTCGACAAGGCTGAACCTGAAATGAGCCTCGCCAGACTGAGAGCGATGCTTCCCGAACAGGAAAAAATCGTCGAGCAACGAGAACGCGAACTCCAAGCTGCCAAGAAATCGTTGACTGACAAACCAGTTGCGGGAGGCGTTGAAGATCGAGTCCAGCTGGAAAAGCAAAAGGAATACGAGTCTGCCGCGACCAAGTTGCATTAT
>JAIYDT010000318.1 GCA_027487355.1 Verrucomicrobiaceae bacterium | reverse complement strand
GGGTCAGCCGGGCCACAGCGTCGTATCAAGCATTTCTTCCTGGGCCAGACGGTCGCTCAGGCCCGTGAGTTCACGTTTGGCGCGCTCGTAGTCGAGCTGTCGGACCTCCTGTGGCCTGCGGCCCGCAGCCAGCGCCAGGCTGCGGGTTCTTTCGTGGACCATGTCACGGGTGACCAGCGTCTTGCCTGGCAAGGTAATTGGAGAATTGGTGACCATGGCGATCAGGTTGGGGTGGACTCCCGGCTTTTCAGTGGATCAATGCGGACTTGACCGGGTCCCTTTGGCTGTCAACGACGGTATCTTGCGCCGTTTGGCGGATTTCGTCCTTGGAAAGCCTGACATAGACCTTGGATTCGGTGTGCTCGATCCGCTCGATGGCTTCGGTCGGGATGAGGACTTCCTTGCTCATGAACCAGAGGCCGGTGGTGACGACCAGGTCGCGGATGACCCAAGGGCGGTCATCGACGAGGAATCCGGTGACATGCCCGATGGTGCCGTCGGTGGCCTCGATGTCATAGTTTGTAACCTCGTGGACGCTGCGGAGATGGACATCATCGTGCTTGTGATGGTTCTGAAGGTGCGCCTCCATTTCGCGGTCCGTACGGGGCAGGATGACGGGATAGGCACCTTGTCCCCAGATCGCGCCGCCATCCCAGTAGGCGGGCCAGCCATAGTAACCGTAGTATTCCTCCTCGTATTGACGCGAGACCGGACGGTGGGTCTCGATCTTCGGGCTGTGCTCAATCTTGCTGCGTGTCAGGTTGATATGAAGCACCTTGGCGTCGTGCTCGAAGCGACCGAGCGAGTACGGTGAAAGTAGTACTTGGAATCCGGTCAGCCAGGATCCGGTCTCGGCAATGAGGTAGCGGATGGCCCAGGACTGGTCGTCGAAATAGGCGTCCTGGAGATGCCCGATTTCTCCATCGGTGGCGGTCAGCTTGTGGCCGATGAGGTCGTTGAGATTGTGGATCATGATTCAGTTTCTTGGTTTCGAGGAGAAGTTGTCAGCGGAGGTGGGGCAAAGCCGGATCCGGAAGGTGTGGCGGACGATCAGGGGAGGGGTGATGCCCTGTCTCAAGGCGTCCCTTCTGGCGTTGGTGATCCATGAGGCTTCGGGGGCCAGGTGGTTGAGCGGACGGGGGGATCCGAGCAGTCGCACCCAGCGGATGATGCCCCGCAGGGCGTTGGTGATCGGATCCATGGGATGGTGTTTGGACGGTTGATGGACTTGGCGTTTCATGGCTGGTGTTCGGGTTTCCGTGGATGTGGCGTGATCAGTCTTCCTTTTGTTCATGGGCTTCGACGAACCACAGGTTGCCGTCGGTGCTGCGTGAAACCTCGGTGAGGATGTCGGCGGTGTCGGCGTCCTCAAGTTCATCGGCCCGCTCGATCGCCTTGCGGACAAGCTCGCCGTAGAATGCGATGGCGTGGGCGAGTTCGGCGACGTGCTTGATGCTGCTGGAGATATCGGTGGGATACTCCGGCAGGGTGGTGCGGGCAGCGGCCGAGCGGATGGTGCCGAGGGCGGTGCCGCCCAACTGGACGATCCGTTCGGCGATGAGGTCCACGTGCTTTCCGGCGTCGGTGTAAACCTTGTCGAAGAGTTCATGGAGTGCGATGAAGTTGTGGCCCTTCACATTCCAGTGGGCCTGCTTGGCCTGCATCATCAAGTCGATCGAGTCGGCGAGCCGCTCCTGGAGCAGTTCGGTGATCTGAAGCCTGGATTTTTCCGGGATGCTGTTCCGTGTATGAGTGAGTCTGAGTTGCACATTGAATGTATAACCGGGAATCGCATCGCGGTGCCATGGGGTGTTCACCCCAAAAGCACGACTTCTCAGACGCTGTTCGAAGAATCGATGGTTGTGATCCTATCCGCTAACTTTCCGCAGAGGCGCAGAGGAAGCGTGGAGTTTGATGAGGAATCCCAATCAAATCGGTTCAGCGACCTCATCTTTCCTCTGCGACTCTGTGGAGAATGGCCCCCCGATCGCTGTGGAGAAGGACTCATCAGACCGCTTTTCAGAGGATCGTGATCTGCACGCTGCTCTCGATGATGCCGGTGGCGATGGCGTGTCGGGTGAGGCCTGCGGTGTCGTGGATGTTGAGCTTCTCCATCACGCTCTGGCGGTGTTTCTCGACGGTCTTCACGCTGATATGGAGTTCATCGGCGGTTTCCTTGTTGGCCTTTCCCTCGGCGATCAGCTGCAGCACCTCCATCTCGCGCGAGGTCAGGTGGATGGGCTGTTTCCCGGCGGAAAGCTCGCCACGCGCATGCGCCTTCCTTTCGTGATGATGCATCCGTTTTGAAATGGCGGGACTGAAGAACTGCCTGCCCTCATGGACCGCCCGGATGGCCTCGGGGAGGATGTGGGCGGCGGTTTGCTTGATGAGATAGCCACTGGCTCCCAGCTCCATGGCCTTTTCCACATAGGCATCATCGCTGTGGGCGGAAAGGATGAGGACCCTGGTGCGGGGGGCGGCGCGGAGGATCTGGCGGGTGGCCTCCAGGCCGTTGAGCAGTGGCATGGCGATGTCCATGACGACCACCGAAGGGTTCAGGAGCCGGGTCTTGTCCACGGCATCACGGCCGCTTCCCACCTCACCCAACACCTCGATGTCGCTCTCCAATTGCAGCAGGGCGCTCAGTCCCTCACGGACGATGGTGTGGTCTTCCGCGAGCAGGACGGTGATGCGTTTCATGGGCAGTTTAGAGAGGAGTTCTTCGCGCGTTTGGAGGGCTTCTTGGGCGCATGGGGGCCGGCGACTGGAACTTCAACCCGGACGGTGGTTCCTTTGCCTGGGGATGAGAGGACGCAGAAATGCCCACCGACCATTTCGACGCGTTCCCGCATGCCGAGCAGCCCGAGCCGGTTTCCCACCTGGACGCTCTCGATCCCGTCGAGCTTGAAGCCACAACCATCGTCCTTGATCTCCATGCGGACGATTCCCTTGTCGGGGTGAATGGTTACGCTGGCCGTGGTGGCCTTGGCATGCCTGGCGATATTGGTCAGGGCTTCCTGGGCGACGCGATAAAGGACGGTGCGCTTCGAGCCGTCTAGCTTCTCCACGCCGGCGAAGGCCTCCAGCGTCACACGGACACCGGTATCCTTCATGAAGCCCTTCAAGTGGGAATGGAGCGCGGGGATCAGCCCCAGGTCATCGAGCACGGCCGGTCGGAGATCGCGTGCGAAGCGGTGGACGATTTCAACGGATTTCTCGACCAGTTTCTGAGTGATGGCGATCTTCCGATGCAGGTCCTGTGCGCCCGACGTGGACTTCGATTTCAGGCTGGTCAGTCTGACGTTGATGCCGGTGAGGGTCTGGGCGATGACGTCGTGCAGCTCACGGCTGATGCGTTTCCGCTCCTCCTCCTGGATGGAAAGCAGCCGCCGCGAAAGGTGCCTGAGTTCCTGCTGCATCTGCCGGGAGTTATCTAACAGCTGGCTGGAGGTCATTTCACTGATGCGAAGCGAGTCCTCGATCGACTTGCGATGCACGATCTCGATCTTGAGGTCCTCGTTCGAGGCCGCCAGTTCGTTCGTTCGCAGGGTCAGGGCCTCGATCATGGCCTTCAACTGGACATTGGTTTCACGTGCCCCGCGATGGGTTTCCTCGATGGGGGTGATGGCTTCCGCAAAAAAGACGCCTGCCCTGCGGATCATCATGTCCCGATCCCGCGCGCTGTCCTGTGATGACACCAGGGAGATGAGTGCCCCTTCGTGGATTCTGGCAAGATCGAGCGTCTCCATTCCCAGCTTCACTGCGCGTACTCCGAGGCGTCGGGCGGAAACCAGGCTCGGGGCCGGGCTGTTGTGCAGATGTTTCCTCAATGCCAGCAGATAGCTTCGCGAAATGAGGGATGGATCAGTTTTCATAAACGATACCGAACTCGTGAGCACATCCGTTGATGATTTCGACTGATTCTTCCACCAGGCGCTGGGTGTTAGCGATCTCTTTCTTGAAGGCGTCGGTGTGCATCGTGAGTTCCTTGTCGAGTTCGACCAGCCGGAGGTGGATCGCCACCAGGGTCTGAGCGATCTCGTCCTGGAGCTTGAGGCTCATTTTCCTGCGCTCGTCCTCATGCGAAGCGAGCATCTGATGGGCGAGGTCCTGGAGGTGGAGCTGAAGGGCGCTGGCCTCGTTGAGCAGTTTCCTGGAGTTGTCCTCGCTGGACTTGAGGGTCTTCACGGCCGCCACCCTCTGAGCCACTCCTTCCCGCAGTTCCTTGTTGGACTTGGCGAGATCCGATGTCCGCTTGACGAGTTTCGCGTTCATCTGGGTCAGGTCCGCATGGGCCTTCTTCGCAAGAGGATGGGTGCGCTCGATGGGTTCGATCGCCTCGGTGAAGAACGCCGCAGCCCGAGTGGTCGCTTCATTGCGCTTCTTTTGCGGGCATCCGGAGGGAATCAGCTGGGAAAGTGCTTCGTCGTGGATTTTGGCGAGATCGAGTGTTTCGAGTCCGATCGCGACCGCCTGCCTGCCAAGTTCCTGAGCTGTGGCGCGGCCACTGGTGGCCGAGGGTTTCAGCAGGTGTGCTCTCAAGATCTCCGTGTATTGGGTGGAGAGTTTGTTGAGTTTGGTTTCGTTCATGGGAGCACCTTGTTCGAGCGCTGCTGAAAGGCCGAAACGACACTACGTCCAACAAGCAGGATCAGGAATCGACCAACTGCGTCAAAACGTCCATGGGGTAAAACCCTACCCGGTGGCGAGGCTGATGGCTCGCTGGTAGGGTTTCACCCCATGGTTGGCGGGTT
>JAIYDT010000255.1 GCA_027487355.1 Verrucomicrobiaceae bacterium | reverse complement strand
TTCGGTGCATTTCAGCGACCTGGCAGCACCCGAGAAATGGACACTAAAAAGCCCTGCAACTCATTGAATTGCAGGGCTTTGAAAGTGGTTGCGGGAAGAGGATTTGAACCTCTGACCTTCAGGTTATGAGCCTGACGAGCTACCTGGCTGCTCCATCCCGCGATTTTGACCGTGCGCCTTTCGGCGCGGGGCGGGAGACTAGACGCGGGGCAGGGGACTTGGCAAGGAGAATTTGCAGGGTTTGGCGAGATCTGCTTCGATTCCGGCCGTGACGGCCCTTTCCCATCCTTCGGTGACCCTCCCAGCAGCGGAGTGGAGGGAGCGTGCGGCCCGGCATCGCGAGCGTGCAGAGCGCTGGACGAGGCCAACACGGAAACGCCGTGAGGCGCGGGTGCCGCATCCGATCGATGATTTCCTGTTCACTTACTATCCGTTCTCGTTCGCGAAGCTGGAAGACTGGTATGCGCCGCTGGGAATACAACTGGAGGTGAAGGAGCCGTTGCCGGAACGTTTCATGAGGTCGCCTTACCGGATGGAGGAGGGGGTTGTGTGTCTGGATGAGAAGCTGTTAGATGAAAAGGAAAAGATGCGGTTGAAATGGACGCGTGATCTGCTGGTGGCGACTCGCGATCGCGCGCCGAACTTCGCGTGTCATGGACTGCATGAGTGGGCGATGGTGTATCGCGGTCAGCAGGTGCGACATGAGAAGACCACGCCACTGCGATTGCCGCAGGCGGAGATCGATGCGCTGGTGGAGAGTCGGCCTCTGGTGTGCTCGCATTTCGATGCGTTCCGCTTCTTCGCTCCGGAGGCCCAGCCGATGAACCGCTTCCAGCCGACGCTCGATGGACGCCCGGATCATGAGCAGCCGGGTTGCATCCATGCGAACATGGATCTCTACAAGTGGGCGTCGAAGGCGATGCCATGGATTGGCAGTGACTTGTTGATTGATTGCTTTGAACAATCCCTGGCGCTGCGGGACCTGGACATGCGGGCGAGTCCCTATGATCTGAGCGCGTGGGGTCGTGAGCCGGTGAAAATCGAAACCGCGGAGGGACGTCGCGAGTATGAGATCGAACAGCGGGCGCTGGCGGAGAAATCTTCCGGGCTGCGGCAGCGATTGATCGACGCGCTTTCCTTTGTGGAAACCGCCTGATAGCAACGGGCATGCGCCTGTTGGTGATCGAGGACCATGCACCGTTGAGGGAAGGCATCTGCCAGTATCTTCGGGAAGCCGGGTATCTCGTCGATGCGATGGAGAGTGGGGACGAGGGCCTGTGGGCGGCGGAGGGCGGCGGGTATGATGTGGTGCTGCTGGACCTGATGCTTCCGAAGATGGACGGACTTACGATCCTGAGGAAGCTGCGGGCGATGGATCATCCGGTCCATGTGCTGGTGATCAGCGCACGGGATGGGCTGGAGGATCGTCTGGAGGCGCTCGATGCGGGGGCGGATGACTATCTGGTGAAGCCGTTTCCGCTGGCCGAGGTGCTGGCGCGGGTGCGTGCCTTGCTCCGGCGAACCTATGGGAAGCGAAGTCCGGTTCTGAAAACCGGCGATCTGGAGGTCGATCCACTCCGTCGTTCGGTGAAACGGGCAGGAACAGTGATCGATCTAACAGCCCTCGAATACCGATTGCTGGAGTACCTTTCCTATCGGTCCGGTGAAGTCGTGGCCCGGATGGACATCTGGGAGCGTGTCTTCGAGGATGGGATGGGAGGAAACAGCAATGCGGTGGATGTTTACATCGGGTATCTTCGGAAGAAGTTGAACGCGGGAGGTCTTCCGGATCTCATTCATACCCGTCGTGGTCAGGGATACCTGTTAGAGGAGGTGGGAGAGTGAATGCTCCGTCAATCCGCCGGGCCCTGTTGATCCGAACTGGGATTGGCGTAGGGGTGCTTTTGGTGGTGCTTTCGCTTGTGGTTTACAATCATGTGAAGAGGAGTCTGGCGCGGGAGTTGAATCGCAACGTGATCGGCATGGCCTCGCTGCTCTCCGATCAGATCGAACTGGAAAACGGTGGAGTGATTCATGAGTGGCGCGAGGGCATCCGACCGAAGGCGGTGCTGCCCGGTGGCGAGTTGTTCCAGTTCTGGGATGAAACCAAAGGTACTTCGACCCGTTCGCCGGGAATGCACGAGGCGGACCTGCCACGTTTCACGGGAGCGGATGGAGTTCCGGAGTTCCGCAGCATCCGGTTGGCTGACGGGAGTCGTGCGCGGGCATTGGGACTGAGGGTGTTTCCCTTCGTTCTGGCCGAGGAAATGGAGAAGATGAAGAACCGGGAGCAGGTCCTGGACACCAGGAATTTTCCGCACACCCTTGTGGTGGCACAGAGCGAAGAGCCTAACATCCGGACCTTGGAAAGGCTAGCATCAGTCTTGATGCTCGGCAGCGCCTGTACGCTCGGAATCGGTTTTCTGGTGATCGACCGGGTGGTGAGGGCGACCTTGAGGCCGATCGACCAGTTGGCGTCCCAGGTGGCGAATCGAACGGAACAGCAGCTCGATGATGCCCTCGAAGTGCCGGGTAGATTGCCGAGGGAGTTGGTGGGTCTTGCGAATGGTTTCGACAGCTTGCTGGCGAGAGTGGCGGCAACGCGGAAGCGCGAGCGCGACTTCGTCCGTCATGCCGCCCACGAGCTGCGGACGCCGATCGCGGGCCTGCGGGCGACCACTGATCTGGCCTTGTC
>JAIYDT010000415.1 GCA_027487355.1 Verrucomicrobiaceae bacterium | reverse complement strand
CGTGTCGGCCTTCTATGCGGTTCTTGTCCATTGGCTCGCGGGTTTGACTCCGCTGAGCTCCGTCCATGAGGTTTGGCTTCGCAGTGGGTGAAGCCGCTAGCGCGGCCTGGACATTCTCCTAGCCTTCCTTCACGCGGTCGGTCGCCCTTCCGCGCTTGGCTTCAGATGGTAGTCTCTTTCATTTTCATGTTCTGGTTTTCCTACAGGGGACTTGCACCCCATTTACATCGTGCCCATGCTGAACACACACAAGTCGTGAGTGGCAACTGGCGACAACGTCTCTAGTTGAATCGGAGCTTGATATCGCCGGTGCCACCACTCATCGTTCGCCAAGAAATTTTCCATGCCCGATGACGACCGTGATGTGAGATTTTACTGGCCATCAGTGTCTGGATTCGAGACTGACGGCTCTCTTTCATTTCGGTTCACTGGCTCCGAGGGAGATTGCAGATTTACAGGTCGCGTCCCGGTAGCGACCGACAATCCAGACTTCAAGTTCTGGGCATGGATTCACGAACATCGTCACTCACTTCCGGCGTTCTTCGAGGAGTATTACATTTCGTCACTCCGTCAGCATTTTTTGGCTGGACACCAGTCGTCCCTGATGCCCGAGGACAGCGTTTGCGTTGTTGTTGCTGAGTGGAGCGGACCTGCGCGCATGGTAGAGTCAGCATTCCGCCGCGAGTTGGCGACCCGCACATTGCCAATACCTGTTCGCTTCCTGAGCACGGACTCAGCCGATGTGGATGCGACCTTTCCCCAGTTGCGTCCATTTCTCCATGGATGGGGTGAGATTTTCTCCTTCAGAGGTGGTCGATGTGATTTGTTCCTTGCTCCTGGGCGCCATCAATCCTCAATCCCGCTTGTCATCGATTCGTTGTTCAATCATTATGAAGACTGACCAAAAAGCCGGAGGACAAGCCGGTGTTGGACAACCTGCTAGCGCCCCACAGTTGAAGTCGGAGGGTGAGGAGAAACCTCAACCTGAAGCGGAGGGACGCTCCCGGTAGCGGGTGCCAGGCCTGATCCTTGCAAAAGAATGAACTCGATCATCACCATCATCCTCTTCAGCCTTTGCTGCGTGCTGTCCAGCTGTAGCCCCGTGAATTCGATCACGCGACACGGCATTACGGCGAGGATGATTGACGCTGACAGCAAGCAGCCAGTCGCTCGAACGGAGACAAGAATTGTTGCTGACGGAATAGCTTGCGACAAGACATCAACTGAAGACGGGCTGATTGCCGTGCCTGCGAAGCGACAACTGAAACTGAGTTGGCTTGGAGGCCCCGTAGTGCACGATCACCTTGAGGCTGCAATGGAGATCGAACCAGATGGTTATCTACCCATTCGATTTAGATGGACACCCCACCTGCCAGGGCATTCCTCATCCAATTTCAAAGAGACGAACGGAGTCGTCGACGTTGGCACAATAGAAATGAAGAAAAGCTGACAAGCCGCGAGATGACAAGCCCTACCAGCCGCCCTATTTCGATGATTTTCCGTCATTCCAACCTTCACCCCGTGTTCGACGCTCGCCCTCGCTGGCAGGGATGCATGCGCTCATCGTTGCCAAGAAAATGTTCACTGTAAGAGATGCGACAATTGAACAAACTATCGCGATGGTTTCGGTCACCACCGTTGCCAAACATCCCATTGCGGCGATTCCGAGATTTTTTGCATGGGTAGTCCCTTGGCATTCTTTGGGAATCTTCTTCTTATTGGGCATCATTGGACTTGTTTCGCCGGAGACAATGACCCCGGGACTCCGAGTATTCGGATCGGTGATACTTTTGCTCTATTTTGCAGGCGGTGCCGTTTTTGCCAGGGATGGCTTCCTTCGGGCATTTTCTCGGATTGATGTTCTTGCCGATTCAACCGGGATTTCGCTTCGCCGAACGTTCCCTCTGGGCTCTACTTTTCGACATTACCCATGGCATTGCATCGACTACGTTTCAGAATACGTGCAGCAAGGCTTGCCGTATGGGGGAGTTGTCATGAGGGCGAACGGGCGTCTTGTTACCATCGATGAGCGACTCCCGAATCGAGTCGCAGCTTCGATTGCCAAGGCTTTGGGATCGGTCACACCCGAATAGGAAATAGGAGGCTAATATGACACTCCATCCAACGGCGGGAAGCGCTCCAGGTTGAATTCGAGCTTCACTCCCCGCCGTGGATGAGCTAGACGTTGGCAGAACACGATGATGCGAAGAAAATATGCTATGAAGAGCGACGCTTATCCCGTCGAAATTCGGGCGGATGTCGCGGCGACAGCCTCCAACCTGGCTATCTTGGAGTGGAGGGCGTGGATCGCTGCCATTGTCTTACTGACGTTGACATTCGTCACCGGGATGTTCGTCCAAGCGTTGATTGAGGTCTTATTCTCAACTGAAATTGGAGAACTAGGAGGCGGTTTCGTTTTGGCAGTCATCGGCGTTCCTTTCGCTTATCTCTGGTCTTGGATTTGGAGGCATCTTGTGAATTGGGTGCTGATCAATCGAAGAGATGAAGTTCTAAGAGTCCACCTGGCTCTCCACCCGTCGGCAGATCGATCCGCCGAACAAACCAGGCCATTCGACGGCGATAAGCCCTCAATTTGAATTCGTGCTTCCATCCCGCCGCGGATGCGCTCTAACGTGGTTCTCAATAGAAAACTCCAATCAATGCTCCAGAAGACAAAACGTGATGCGGTTGCTTATTGGGAGAAGCGGAGAATCATTTACAATTTCCTACTAGTTCCAGCTTCCTTGCTTGCGTGGGAATCTTCATCGGAACTGACCTATTCTATTGACGAAGGAACTCCGGCTAGACTGACCGATCCCTCCGTTTTGATCGCCCTCGTCCTACTTTGTATCGGTGTGAATCTCTGCTACACCTTCGTTTACGCCTTGGAGTTCTTTTTTTTCACCGAGTCTCCAAGCAAGTTCTGGCCGAAACCAGGTCGCACTATCTTTCTGATTCTAGGGTGCTTTCTCGGGATTTGGCTTGTGAGCATTAAAGTGGATCAAATTCAGTTTAACATGACGGAATATGGCACCTCCTTTCGCCCATAACAAACACGCAAACAACTCATGGATATCAAGCGCCCATAATCATCTCAATTTCTGCTCAAGCACACCGCAATGACACAGTGACATCACATCGTTATGCCGGATATTATCCACGATTACCAATGCTCCAGCCACTGATATCCCTGATCGATCTAATGCCCGATTCGGATCGGAGGCGCGGCTGGCGGGTCGGCCACAAGGGGCGAGATTCGATGTTCTATGAGGAGCTTACCGATCGAGATTGGGAACGTATCGAGATTGACGGCGAGATGCAGTGTGGTGCTGGTGATCCACAGCATGTGGTATGGTTTCCGACCGAGGAGCAGTGGACGACGTTGCCAAAGTGGACTACGGGTCGAAGGGAAGAGATCCTCAGGCGTGTGCAAGGAGAATTCAGTCCGCCAAGATATGAATACGAATGAGAGGCACAAGCCGGCTCATCCAAGGGACGGAAACGTCTTTTTTGAATTCGGGCTTCCCTCTCCGTCGTGGATGAACCATATTGATGAAAGATAAGACCATGAGCCCGACCTTCCAGTTTATCTTACTTTTCGTCGATTGATTCCGTTTACCGATCATCCAGCCATTTCGAATTCATGATTGCACGTATCTTGTTCATTGCTGGAAGCTTCATCAGCTTTTTACCCGATGGCGCGGCGGAAGGTGTGCCGACCGTGCAGGTTCGGGAGCGGCTGGCGCCATGGGGCACGGTGGTGGAACGGGCGAGTTACTATGTGAAGGACGGCAAGGAGGTGGAACATGGGGTGGAAGAGTCCTTCTCGCCGGATGGGACGATTGAGAGCCGCATCCGCTACGCGCACGGGAAGGAGGACGGGATCTGTGAGTTTTTCTACGAGGGAATCGGCACGAAGCAGACTGAGATATCCTATGTGGCAGGCATGGAGGACGGTCCGAGCAGAGCCTGGACACCGGATGGGAAATTATTGTTCCAAGGAAATTGGGAAAAAGGGGAGATACAGGACGGATGGTTCGAGGAGGTCAGCGCATCCAGCCACGAAGGGTATCATCGCAACGGGGAAGAGTGGAAGATCGTGCAGTGGAAGAACGGGAAGAAGGTTCCAGGGAGCGACCGGGTGGCGAAAGCCAGTTGGCGGACCTGGACGCCCGGGAAACTTCCTGACCAGAAGATGTTCATCCGCTGGAACTGGTCATCGATTGCGGAGCGATCCACCTATCCGTTCATGGATCGGCTGCCAGCCTATCAGGACGTGCCGTTTTTGATCAATTGCATTGAAAAGAAGGGTGAAGGCTACGAAGAAGCGTCCGACCAGTTGCATGCCCTCACACGGATGCAATTCGGAGTTCCCTGGCAAACTGATCCTGAGCGGACCGCCGCCACAGCCAATTGGCGGGCATGGTGGGAGGACGTTGGAAAGCACCAGCCGGAGTGGCTGACCCAGCGGGGCGTGCGGGATGCCGAAGCGTGGGACCTGGCGCGGAGAGGCCGGAATCTGCCAATGCCGGAAGAACCGCTGGTGATTCCCGAGTCCTATGTGCTGAAGGTCCGGTTCAGATCCGGCGACTACGGCGGGATCACCTCGGAAACACTGACGATTCAGCGGCGGCAGGACGGGGCGGAGTTGATCCGGAGTTTTTCGACCGGGACGGGTGGACCGGTCGCGGAAGAGCGCTGGCAGCCGTTCGGGGTCAAGGATGCGGACCGGGTGGTGCGGGCTCTGGGGTATCTCATTGACCGGCCGTGGCTGCTCAACGATGAGGCGGACATCGAAAGGCGCTACTGGGCGGCGGAAACGAAGGATCCCGAACGCGAATCATTCGGCAAGTGGTGCGGTGACAAGTTGAAGGGCCGGGAGTCCTATGGCGAGCCCTACTATCCCGAGGTCGATTTTGAGTTGCGGGATGGCGGCGGCAAGCTGTGGTGGAATGCGGACCCCGACCGTTGGCATGGGGGAAACCCTGAGCGTTTCAACCAGACGCATCAACCGGTGCCGGGAACGGTGTTTCCATTTCTCGCGGCGCTCTATCCGGAATCAATGCGTTTGGATAACAGCGGAAAGCCGGGCTGGAAATCCCGCTGAGAGCGCCTGCCCTATCACCCGGATCGAACAAGTCATGGATCTCAACCGCCCAACTGCACTTCAATCTCTCAGCAGGCTCACCGCAATCACGCGGTGACATCACCTCAAACGTTGCCAGAATGTTCCATGCGAATCCCAACCCTGATGCTTTGTGCGGCATTGCTCTCCTGTGAACAACCCCGATCCGCGCCCGCGAAGGACGAGAACCCACCCCAAACAAATGCAATGGAACACCGATATCCAGAAGTGATGGATCCCGAGAAGGTCGGAACCTACCCGGCCTTGGCAAAGGCAGGAGGTGGATACGTGTGGGATGAGGTCCTTGAGTATCGTGTCTGGTGCTACCCGGAGAATGGAGCCTCCGATGAACTTGAAGGTGATGACTACTTCTATAGCTTCGCAACCTATTCAGAAGCCAAGCGGTTTGCTGACGCCACCAAAGGCGCCGAAAGCCCCTTGGCCCTTGTCCTTCAGCGGGAGTACATTGACGAGTCAAAGCCGGGAGAGTATCGGCACATCATGGAAGAGCGGGTGACGGAATGGCCGGTTGAGTTTCTCAAACGCCCTCGAAGAACCCCGACGACCATTCCGGATTTCCTGGCTCCAGATGCGCCTGCGAACCGATTGGAGATCCTGAGAGGGACGGCCTCACCCTGATCACAAGTCCAGGGAGCCGCACTGGTCGTGGGAGGCAACGGCGATCAGGCCCAGGAAGGGCGCTCATCCACAAACTCCATCCTGCGACCGTGCATGGGATGATCGAACGAAAGCTTCCACGCGTGCAGGCACAGCGGAGGGTCCTCCAGCGAAAGCGTCTGGGTTTCCCCAAGCTCCCCGTCGGAAAGATAGGCCTGGTCGCCGAGGATCGGAAAGCCGAGCTGCCAGAGATGAATGCGGATCTGGTTGGTGCGGCCGGTGAGAGGACGGGCTTCCAGCAGGGTTGTGCCATCGGAATCGCGCGACAGGACCGTGAAACGGGTGCGGGCTTCATGACCATCCTCCTCATCCACGGTCCGCGTGCCCATCCGGGACGATTCGCGACTGATGGGTGAGTCACACTCGAAGTCGCTCCATTCCGGATGACCCTTCACCCGGGCGAGATAGATCTTTTCAATCGAGCCATTCTTGAAGCCTTCCTGAAGCAAACCCGCGCGACGGCGGCTGCGGCCAAACAGGACGAGCCCGGTCGTGTTCGCATCGAGGCGATGCACCGCCCGCGGCTTCTCAGGGGCCCAGGCCGCATTGACCAGCCATTGCAGGGTGTGGCGGTGATAGCGTCCACTCGGGTGCATCGGCAGTGGAGCGGGCTTGTGAAGCACGACGATCGACTCGTCCTCATGCAGCACGCGGATGTCCGTCGCCACCGGAGCCTCGACCGTTCCAGGCAGAAGCCGCAGATACTTTTCTCCGGAGCGCACCACTCCATCAGGCGAGGCTGGGGTTCCATCGCCCTTCAGGAGCTTTCCCTCGCTGAAAAGTCCGACCCAGAAGTCCCTTTCAACGTGGGAGAACATCCGGCAAAGGGCATCGAGCAGCGTGAGCTGGTCGCATCCGGTCGGAATCCTTACCGGGCAGACGTTGTCGTAGGGCTGACTTCCCGGCAGCGGTGAGCACACCCGGGCGATGGCCGCCTGCCGCTTCATGACCTGCTCGGCCTGCCTGACCTCGTCCGGCTTGTAGCAATGCGGACAGGAAACGCCCTGCACGAAGCGCGGATCGGCCTGCTCGCTTTCATCCAGCGGCGCCTGACAGGCAAAGCAGACATCCGTCGAAGTCTCACGCAATCCGGGGTCCACCCCCACCCTGCGATCGAACACGAAGCACTCTCCCTCGTAATGATCGCCGCCCACCTCCTCGAAGTATTTCAGGATGCCGCCTTCGAGTTGATAGATGTTCCTGAAACCCACGCTCTCCATGAACGGCGCGGCCTTCTCACAGCGGATGCCGCCGGTGCAGAAGGTGACGATCGGGGCATCCTTCAACTCCTCCGGCAATCGGGCCACCGCATCGGGAAACTGCCGGAAGTGATCCACTCCCGCAGGGATGGCGTTCTTGAACGTACCGAGCCGGACCTCGTAGTCGTTGCGCGTGTCGTAAAGCACCACCGGCCTGCCCTCATCGAGCCATTGTTTCAGCTCACGAGCCTCGATCCTCGGCGAGGTGTATTTCGCCGGAGCGATGCCCTCCACCCCGAAGGCGATGATCTCCTTCTTGATGCGGACGAGCATCCTGGAAAACGGCTGGTCCTCGCTCGGGCTCCACTTCGGATTGATCGCTTCAAGCCCCGGAATCTCCCTCAACCGCTCGATCAGTTCCCAAATCTCCCGCTCTCCGCCTGCGACGAAGAAGTTGATGCCCTCGGTGCTGAGCAGGATCGTCCCCTTCAGCGAACGCTCCTTGCAGAACGAGATCAGCTCCTCGCGGAGTTCCTTCAATCCGGTCAGATCAGCAAAGCAGTAGCAGGAGATATTGGAAACGGCGGACACGGCGGCGCAACGGTGCGGAGACCCGACGCCCATGCCAAGCGCGAAGACGCGGCCTTTCCGAGTGTTTGGCTGGCATCCGGGGCCAGGTCGTGTTCATTGCACCCAGCCAGCAACTTCCATGAACCTCGTCTTTCTCGATGCCTCCACCCTCACCCGCCAGGATCTCGACCTCTCCCCGCTCGGAGCTTTCGGGCCATTGACCCTGCACGACCTCACCTCTCCCGACCAGGTCTGCCAGCGCCTCGCAGGAGCCAACGTCGTCATCACCAACAAGGTTCCCATCACCGACGACTCGCTCGCTGCCAATCCGTCGGTGAAACTCGTCGTTTCCGCCGCCACCGGCGTGAACCAAATCGATCTCGATGCCTGCAAGGCCCGCGGTGTGGTCGTCTGCAATGTCGCCGGCTACTCCACCGACTCCGTCGCCCAGCACACCTTCGCCCTGCTGCTCAATCTCGTCACCTCCGTTGACCGCTACGCCGCCAACAGTTCGAAGGACTGGCCGGCCTCACCGTTCTTTTCGCGGCTGGATCATCCGATCACCGACCTTTCGGGAAAGACCCTGGGGATCGTCGGACTGGGGACCATCGGTCGGGCCGTGGCGAAGATCGCCGGGGCCTTCGGCATGAAGGTCGTCGCCTACTCGCGCGAGACCGGTTCCACGGATGGCGACATTCCACGCCTCCATGCGAAGGAGTTTTTCGGAACCTGTGACGTCATCTCGCTCCACTGCCCGCTGACTCCCGAGACCCGGCATTTCATCAATCCCGAAACCCTCGGCCTGATGAAACCCACCGCCATACTTCTCAACACCGGCCGTGGTCCACTCATTGACGAGCCCGCGCTGGCCGACGCGCTGCGGAATCGCAGCATCGGCGGGGCCGGGCTCGATGTCCTCTCGGTGGAACCCCCACCGGCCGATCATGTCCTGCTTGCTCAGGATCTGCCCAACCTACGCATCACTCCCCACACCGCCTGGTCGAGCCTTGAGGCCCGCCAGCGACTGCTCCAAGGAATCCTCGCGGACATCCAGGGCTTCCTCGATGGAGCGCCGGTGAACCGGATTGTTTGAAGCCGGATTCCATGTCATCGCCGCAATCATGATTTGAAAGTCGGGCGCAACTCTGGTGGTAACTGCGGAGTCCTTCCCTTTGTCATGAATCTCTCACGTCGCAGCCTTCTCAAACAAGCCGGCCTCCTCGCCTCCGCCACCGCCCTTCCCATCGGCTCCCTGCTGGCGGCGACGGACGAGCCTCTGCCCGAGACGCTTCTCCCCTATCTCCAGAACCCCGGGCCGGATGCGATGACAGTCTGCTTTCTCGCCCAGAAGGCCACGACTGTGAAGGTCGCCTGGGTGAAGGACGGACAAACGAAACTCACCGAGGTCGAGGCGGTCGGCCAAGGCATCCCCGGCACCCCCTGGACCATCTGGAAAGCCCGGCTCAAGGGGCTCCTGCCCGGAACCTCCTACCGCTATCAGGTCCGAGCTTCTCCCGGAGAAGCGAAGGAAAAACTTCCGACCTACGACTTCCGCACCCTCGATCCCAGGGCCTCCGAGCTCAAGGTTGCGATCTTCAACGACATCCACAACCAGCTGCCCACCTTCGAGGCCGCGCTTGCCACCGTGAAGCCTGAGGACTTCGAGTTCTCCATCTTCAATGGCGACATGATCAACGACCCGAGCGCCAGTGATGGAGCCGCCGTGGTCTTCAGGCTCTGGAACGAGTATGTCCGCATCCTCGACGGCTCACGCAAGCCGATCGTTTTCGTCCGTGGCAACCACGAAGTCCGCGGCAGCTTCTGTAAGACCCTCGGCTACCTCTTCGACCTGCCGAATCTCGACCCCACCGCAGCGGAGGCCGACCAGCAGTGGCAATACGCCTTCACCGCCGGCCCGGTTCACTTTGTCTTCATGGACACCGGCGAGGACGACTCCCCGACCACCGATCCCACGAGTTACAAGCGCCCCCGCTTCTGGGAAACCTACCGCCGCAAGCAAACCGCCTGGCTGGAGAAACATCTCGCCTCGCCTGCGGTGAAGAATGCCCGCCACCGGGTGTTCGTCAGCCACATCCCGCTTCACAATCCTGCCGGTTGGTACTCGATCGTCTCGCGCGATGAATGGAGCCGGAAGGTCGCCGATGCCGGGTTCGAGCTGATGCTGGCCGGGCATGACCATTCCTGGAAATACGTGCCGGACCGCAAGGAGTTCACCATCGGAAAAGGTCCCGAAACGGACACCCCCACCCTGCCCGTCCTCATCGGGGGCGGCCCCTCGATGAAGGAAGGAACGCTCATCCTGCTCACCGCCGATTCAAAAGGCCTGCGCACCAGGATGTTCGCCTCGGATGGAGGCAAGCTCCTGCACCAGGAGCAATACAAGGCCTGATCGCCGGACAAGCGGAGCCTGTTCAGCGGGCATCCGCTTCGAAGGAAAATGAAAAACCACGAAAGTCACGAAATGCACGAAAGAAGAAGATAGGGTGACGATCTTCTTACCCACCTGATGAATGCTGCCAACTCGATTCGGAACTCTCTGACTTTGGTGATGTTTCGTGGTTTGTCTTTCAGGATTCAGGGTCAGATAGAGCTTCCTATATCGGATCGAATGTATCGCAGATGATGGTTGCGCCTGGGACTGACTGATGGCTACCACTCGATTCCCACGCCCGCTTCGAGGATCAGCACCCTTTCGCTGATACCGAGACGATCCGCCTCCGCCAACAGACGCTCGACCGGCTCTGCGAGCGGTTCGTTTCCGAGGGGAAAGGTGCCGTAGTGCATCGGAATGAGCACCTGCGCCCCGAGATCGGCGAAGGCTCTAACAGCTTCCTCCGGGTTCATGTGGACATCGCGTCCACTAGGAGCCTCGTAGGCCCCGATCGGCATCAGTGCCACATCGATCGAGTAACGCCTGCCGATTTCCGCGAAGCCATCGAAGTAGGCGCTGTCGCCGCAGTGGAAGACGCTCTTGCCGCCGGCGCTGACCAGGTAGCCACCATAGTCTCGATGGGTGTCGTGAAGGAAACGCGCGCCCCAATGATGGCTGGGAGTGTGGATGACCTGGAGCTGGTCGAAACTCAGCTCATCCCAGACCTTCATCTCGTGCACGGCAGGAAAGCCGAGGCGCTTCACCAGCGACGCGCTGCCACGCGGCACCACGACACCTTCGCGGGCCTGGAGGATCTTGAGGCTGGGCTTGTGGAGATGGTCGAAATGGGCGTGGGTCACCAGCACCAGATCGACCTCCGGCACGTCGGCCAGCTTCAGGCCGGGCTTGATCTGGCGTTTCACCGGACCGTGCCAGGTGGCCCAGTTCGGATCGACGATCACCGAGTGCCCGGCGAACTGGAGATAGAAGGACGCATGACCGATCCAGGTGATCCGAACCGCCCCCTCGGCCGGAGGTTCCGGCACCGGCTGCAGCATCTCGCCTCCCGCACGGCGGAACATTCCCGGCACCAAACGATGGCGGAAAAACCGGTAGTTGCGCTTTGGCCAGCCCTTCTGAGGGAGCAGGCCGGCGTAGTCGCTGCGCTTCTTGGATGGAGGGGCCTCGTCGCTCAAGAGGACGGAGTCTAGCAGCCTCCACTCGTTTTTCAGCGGGAAAAATCGCGGATTCGCTCAAGCCCCCGAATAGGCCGCCGCGATCTTGTCCGACCACTCCTTCGCCCGCTCGGAAAACGTCCGCTCATCGCCCGCATAGAGGATGCCGCGCGAAACATTGATCACGTCCGGCGCGGAGCGACCTGCCCCGGCCAGCGAGGCCAGATCCCCGCCCTGCGCGCCGAGTCCGGGGACCAGCAAGGGCGCATCCGGGATCCGCTCCAACACGCCGGAGGCATTCGTCAGGCCGACCACGTAGCCGACATCGGTCGCACGGCCCTCCTGCTTCGCCCGCTCACCCAGAGCCGTGACAAGTTCAAACACCGAGCGTCCGTCGGCGAGCGTCTGACGCTGAAAATCGGCCGATCCGGCGTTCGAGGTCACCGCGAGCAGGTAGATCCCCTTTTCCTCCCAATCAAGGAAGGGCTCGATGGAGTCGTAGCCAAGAAAGGGATTCAAGGTCACCGCCGCGACCTTCCAGTGGCCGAAGTAACCCTGGGCGTAGTATTTCTGGGTCTCGCCGATGTCGCTGCGCTTTGCATCGAGGATCACCGGGACCTCGTCCGGCATTTCCGAAAGCAGATCCTCCAGCACCTGGATGCCCGCAATCCCCATCGCCTCGAAGTAGGCCATGTTCGGCTTGAACGCAGCGGCGAAGGGCGCGGTTTCCTCGATCACCCGGCGCAGGAAATTCCGAGCCTCCTTCGCCCCACCCTCGCCGGGCCGTGGATCGAGGCCGACGCAGAGACGGGAGCCGGTTTCAGTGATTCGTTGCTGGAGACGTTCGGTGTAGCGCACAGCCGCAGGAGAAAGCCCCGGATGCCGGGTGACAAGTTCCAAGGACGAAAGTTCCGTCAGGCCATGAGGCCACCGCCGGAATTCTCAATGCTTCACGTCCACCTTGAAGTCGCCGATCGCCCACTGGAGGCCGGCGAGGTAGTGCTTCAGGATGATCGGGTGCGAGTAGATGTCGTGGTTGTGGCCCAGCGAGCAGTAGAAAACGCGACCCTTGCCCCAGTTGCGGGCCCAGGCGACACCGAAGTCCTTGTCGGTGCGCTTCACTCCGCCGATGTCGATCTTGGTCTTCTCGGTGTCGAGGCGCAGCAACATGTCGACCTTCTTCGAGTCATAGGGATCCTTGAGTTGATAGATCTCCTCCTTGAAATCGACATTCTTGCCCTCGAACATGGCAACCAGTGGATTCTTCTCCTGCCCGGGCTCCACACGGATGCTGACTTGGGTGCCAGCTCCCCAGGGATGGCCGTCAAAGTAGCCATTGATCATCTGACCATACTCCGCCCACTTGTAGCAGCAGTCGGTGGCGGAGTGGATGCCCACGAAGCCCTTCCCGGCCTTGATGAAAGCCATCAGGTTCGCCTTGAGCAGCTCGGCCCTGACCTCCGCCTCCTTCAGTTGCTCGGGCGTCATGGTCTTCGCCTGATCCTTGGACGGAGAAAACACTTCGCCGGTTGTGCTCAAAAAGCACACGGCATCGAAGTCCTTCAACTTGTCCGCCTCGAAGTTGGCGAGGTCGTTGCTGACCACCGCTTCGAAGGCCCCGGTCTTCTTGCCGAGCTCCGTGAATGCGAGCTGGCCGGTCGCGATCGAAGCGTGGTGGAATCCGTTCGTCACCGAAAAGACCAGCAGCTTGCGCGGCTTGGCGGCCTTGGCATACGGCTTGTCCGGCAAGGCGGCGGCAATTTTTTCCGCTGCTCCGGCGGGGGGCTCTTCGGCATGAAGAAGCGTGGAAGCAAAGAGCAGGGACAACAGGACGGACGGGGCTTTCATGAGTCGATTGGCTACGGTGCGGGAGCGGGAGGCATTTCAACTTCCAATCTTCCATCGGGAGAATCCCCCGAAAGACCGACGCCCAAATCCCCCCTCTTCCTGAAAACTGAAAACTTGAACCTGAAAACTTCTCTTCAATGCAGGTTCGTCCAAGCCGAATTCGCCTTGGACGATTTCACCGCCGCTTCGATGAAGGCCATGCCTTCCACACCGTCATCGACGGTCGGGAAATCATAGCCACCTTCGCGCGGATAGGTGCCGGTGAGATGATCAGAGATCGCCTCGGCCGCCGCGAGATAGACGTTGGCGAAGGCCTCGATGAAGGCTTCCGGGTGACCGAAGGGCAGGCGCGTGTATTTCGCCGCCTCGGGTCCGTTGTAGCTGTTGCCGCGACGCCACACCTGACGCGGAGCTTCGGCGAACTTGACGATGAGTTCGTTCGGATGCTCCTGATGCCACTCGATCGAGGCCTCGGTGCCGTAGATGCGGATGTTGAGGTTGTTCTCGTCGCCGGTGGAGATCTGCGAGGCGTAAAGCACGCCGCGCGCGCCGCCTTCGTAACGGACCAGCATGCTGCCGTCGTCATCGAGCGGACGGCCCGGGATGAAGGTGTTGAGATCGGCCGCCACCGATTCGAGTTCCAGACCGCTGATGTAGCGGGCGAGATTCTCGGCATGCGAACCGATGTCGCCGATGCAGTTGGAAACGCCCGAAACACTCGGGTCCATGCGCCAGTTGGAGATCTTGCCACCCTCGGCATCCTTGAGGGCACCGATCGCATAGCCCTGCGGATACTCGGCCACGATCTTGAGGATCTTGCCGAGCTTGCCGGACTTCACCATCGCGCGGGCTTCCTTGACCATCGGGTAGCCGGTGTAGTTGTGGGTCAGCGCGAAAACGAGGCCGGACTTGTCGACGATCGCCTTCAGCTCCTTCGCCTCCGCCAGCGAGAAGGCCAGCGGCTTTTCACAAACCACGTGGATGCCCGCTTCGAGGAAGGCCTTCGCCACCCGGTAGTGCAGGTCGTTTCGCGTCACGATGGTCACGAAGTCGATGCGCTCGCCCACCGGCAGCGCGCCTTCCTTGGCGGCCATGTCCTCGAACGAGGTGTAAACGCGGGCCGGATCGAGGAAGAAATCCTCACCGGAGAGTTTCGATTTCTCGGCGTTCGACGAGAAGCAGCCGGCGACCAGTTCGATCTTGCCATCAAGGTTGGCGGCCATGCGGTGGACGGCACCAATGAAGGCACCACGGCCACCACCGACCATGCCCATGCGGAGTTTGCGGTTCATGAGAAGAGTGGGAAATGGAAAGTGATAAGTGAGAAGTGAGGAAGAGCAGTGGCCAGTGTCCAGGGGCTAGGGGCCAGCAGGACTCTTCCTCTTCGTTTCGAATTTAGGATTTAGTGCTTCGTGCTTTCGATCATTAGATCGACACCGGTTTGCCGGTGTTGGCGGACTCGTAGAGGGCGTCGATGATCTGCATCAGCTTCAGCGCCTGGTCTGGCGAGTTGAGTGCCTCGGCCTTGCCTTCGATGGCTTCGATGAAGTTCTTCGCCGAACCGATGCGACCCATGTCTTCACATGCAGGAGTCACGATCGAGCGGTTCACGCTGTTGCCATTTTCCTGAACATAGAGCTCGCAGGTATCGATGGCGGTTTCATCAAGCCCATCGCGTCCGAAGAGTCGCTCGACCTTGCCACCGGCCGCCGTGCCCTGGAAGACGACGGAGACTTCCTCGCGCTTGATCATTTCCGCCCAGGAGGCCTGGAGGGTGAGGATCTGGCCGGACTTGAAGGTCACCACGCCGTGCGCGGCGGCTTCCACATCGTTCACGCCATCGGCGCGGTCGGGGATGCCCCAGGGGCCCTTGAAACCCTTGTCGGTGATGAAGCTGTCGAAGGTCCGGGCCAGCACGTGGGCCGGCTCCGGGTAGCCCATGAAGTAGAGCGCGAGGTCGATCATGTGCAGCAGGTCGATCACCGGACCACCGCCGGAAAGCGCCTTGGTGGTGAACCAACCGCCGAAGCCCGGAATGCCGGTGCGGCGGATCCATTTCGCCTGCGCGGAGTTGATCGTGCCGACCACTCCACCATCGATGTAGGCCTTCATCGCCTGCGACTCGGGCCTGGCGCGGTTGTTGAAGTTGAACATCAGCTTCTTCCCGGCCTTGTCGGCGGCGGCGATCATCTCCTCGACCTGCGCGGCACTCAGCGCCGGCGGCTTTTCGCAGAAGACGTGCTTGCCCGCGTTGAGGCACTGGATGGCCAGCGGGGCGTGGAACTTGTTAGGAACGATGATGCTGACCGCATCGAGCTCCGGGCTGCCTTCGAGCATGGCCTCGACCGATTCGTAGGCCTTGGCGATTCCCCACTTCTCCGTGGCCTTGGCAGCCGCACCGGCCGCTGCGTCCGCGACGGCGATGATTTCAGCACCCGCCTGGCGGAAACCGGCTGCATGATACTGGAGCATGCCGCCTGCTCCGATGACTCCGACTTTGATGGACATGATGATATGTGTTGCTTGAAATTTGGACTGTGGGATTTTTGACAGGATTGAAACGATCAACAGGACTCAAAAATGGAACCTCTACAAAGTTTCTGTAAATCCTGAACCATCCTGTCAATCCTGTCAGATGAGTGTCTTCACGTTTTGAAGAGACACTTCGGATCTCCTTCACTGGTTCTTTTTGTCGAACGCGGCATCGAAGGCCAGCGTGCTCGGAGTGAAATCGACCTTGCGGACGAAGGCCGCCGCTTCGGTGCCGCCGTGGACGCGGTCCATGCGGATGTCCTCCCACTCGACCGACAGCGGTCCGCGGTAGCCTACATCGTTCAGCGCGACAATGATGTCCTCGAACTTGATGTCGCCGTGACCCAGCGAGCGGAAGTCCCAGAAGCGGCGGGCATCGCCGAAATCCGTATGGCCTCCGAAGACACCAACCGAACCGTCGCCGTGGCCCCACCACACGTCCTTCATGTGGGCATGGAAAATGCGGCTGCCGAAGGTGCGGATGAACTTCACGTAGTCCACGCCCTGATAGCCGAGGTGGGACGGATCGTAGTTGAAACCGAAACGCTTGTGGCCCTTGACCGCATCGATCGCGCGCTGGGCGGAGGCGATGTCGAAGGCGATTTCGGTCGGGTGCACCTCAAGGGCGAAGTTCACATCCACCTTGTCGAAGGCGTCGAGGATCGGGGTGAAGCGCTTCGCGAAATCCTGGAAGCCCTTTTCATAATAGGCCTGGTTGGTCGGCGGGAAGGCATAGATCGAGTGCCAGATCGAGGAACCGGTGAAACCGTTCACAACTGCCGGAAAATCATCTCCGCCCTTGCGGCCGGGCTTGGCATTGAAGAAGGCTCGGGCGGCCTTTCCAGTCGTGATCATCTTTTTCGCGGCGCGCTTGCGGACATCTTCCGGGGAGCCGTCGCCCCAGACATCGGCGGGCAGGATCGACTTGTGGCGCTCGTCGATGTTGTCGCAGATCGCCTGGCCGACGAGGTGGCTGGAAATGGCGAACGAGGTCAGTCCGTTGTCGGCCAGCAGCTCCCATTTCTCCTTCAGATAAGCCTTCGAGGACGCGGCGGCATCGACGTCGAAATGGTCACCCCAACAGGCGAGTTCGAGTCCATCATAGCCCATCGACTTCGCGAGCGGGGCAAGCTTTTCCAAGGGAAGGTCGGCCCACTGGCCGGTGAAGAGAGTGACGGGACGTGACATGGTGAGTTGGTTGAGAATGGGTTGAGGCCACAGGCTAGAAGGTTCGCCAGCCGGGCCGGAAGCAAAAACGCGAAGAGATGCCCGACCCTTGCAAGGATTTCTCCACGCCCCACCCGATCAGGTGACCCGGACGAGACCTGACTGGGGGAGGTGTCCGATGGTTGGGGAGAGCATGAGGTTGATCGATGAAAGCCAACCGATGCCGCAACTTCCGGGCTCTCACGTCGCATGAAAGCCGTTCGACGTTCAATGTTGGACGTTCAATGTTCGATGTTCGATGCTCAACTCCCCTCCCCCACCGCCTCCGCCAGCATCCTGAGATAGTCCTTTCTCAGTACCTCATAGCCACCAAAAGTCGCGAGGTGCGGGGTCAGCCATTGGGTGTCCAACAGAAGAAAGCCATGCTCCCTCAGCCGCTCGACCAGATGGACCAGCGCGATCTTCGAGGCATCGGTCTTCCGCGAAAACATGCTTTCGCCAAAGAAAGCGCGACCGATCGCCACGCCGTAGAGTCCACCTTGCAGGCCCTCGGCATCCCAGCACTCCACCGAGTGGGCGAAGCCGAGCCGATGGAGCTCGCAGTAGCTTTCGACGATGCCGGTGTCGATCCAGGTTTCATCGCGATCCGCGCAGCCGAGCATGACCTCGCGGAACGCCGTGTCCCAACGGACTTCGAACCGGCGTTTGCGCAGGGCCATCCTCAGGCCATGAGGCACGTGGAACCGCTCATCCAGCGGAATCAGCCCTCGCTTTTCAGGGGAGAACCAAAGGATCTGCCCCTTTTCGGCCATCGGAAACACTCCCTGGACGTAAGCTCCAAGGAGTGCTTCTGGACGGATTGATTTAGAACTCACGGCTTGCCAGCCGCCGGCTTGGCGGGAGCCGTCACCGGAGGGGTGGTCGCCGAGGTGGGCGGCTTGGCAGGGGCCTTGGGCTTGTCGCCAGCCGGAGCTTCAGCAGGCTTGTCGGACTTGATTTCCTTCAGCGCCTTCTGGGCTTCCGCCTTCTGCTCGGCGGTGAACTTGGCATCGAGTTCCTTGGAAAGCTTCACGCCTTCCTCCTGTTCGCGCTCACCGGCGAGGGTCGCCAGCGCCCAGGCTTTTGGAAGATCCTCCTTGGTGCCGAGTCCCTGCGCATGCATGCGGGCCAGCGCCAGGGTGGCGGGACCGTTGCCCTGGTTGGCGGCCAGCGAGTAGAGCTGTCCAGCGTTCGGATAGCTCTGCTGCACGCCGGCGCCACGCTCATACATGGTTCCGAGGTTGTTCTGGGCGGGAGCATAGCCGCCCTGCGCCGCGCGGGTGAGCCAAGCGGCTGCGGCGGCCAGGTCGGCCACCCCGAGCTTGCCGGAGAGATAAAGCAACGCCAACTCGTTCTGACCTTCGACCAGTCCCCCGTTGGCAGCGGAAAGGAGATGACCGTATCCCACGGTGTAGTCCGGCTTTTCACCCGCCAGGCGCAGCACTGCCAGACGAAGGTGGGCAGCGGCACTTCCCGCCGTCGCCGATTTTTCAAGAAGCTTGATTCCGCGATCCTCGTCCTTCTCCGTGCCCTTGCCTTCGAGATAGGCCTGAGCGGTGCGGAGGGTGCAGTCTACCTGGCCGGCGTCATCACCCTTGCGGTAGGTCTCGAGCGCCGCCTTCGGGTCCTTCTTCACGTTTTCCTCGAAATCACCGAGCGCGAGGTAGGCCGAATACTCCTTGGCATCGGTCGCCTTCTTGAGCCACTCGCGGCCTTCCTTCTCATTCCGCTGGGCCTCGGGGCCATTGAGCAAACGCGAGCCGAGCGCCACCATCGCGCCGGCATCACCGAGCCCGGCGGCCTTGCGATAGGTGTTCATGGCCTTGGTCAGGTCCTTCTTGTCCGCGAATCCGAACTGGCCTTCATAAAGCCGGGCCAAAAGCAGCAAGGAGGGCTGATCGCCTGCGTCCGCCGCGCTGCCCCACCAGAAGAGCGCCTTGTCGTATTCCGGGTCCTTGCTGAGGCGTCCCTTGAGCCAGGCTTCCCCAAGGATGCGACCCGCCACGGCGGGATCTTCCTTGGCCGCACCTTCCAGAGCCTCACGACCCTGCGTGCGCTCCTTCTCTTCCTCGGAGGCCAGCAGGATGAAGGACATGCGATAGGTCGCATCCTTCTGACCGGTGGCCGCCGACTTCTTGTAGAATTCCAATGCCTTCTCGCGCGAGATTTCAACGCCCTTGCCGCTCTCGTAGGCGAATCCCATCAGGTAAAGCGCATCGCCATTGCCCTGCTCAGCAAGGGGCTTGGCCAGCTCGACCGCCTTGGCGTGGCGGCCATCCTTGAAGGCTTCCATGGCTTCCTTGGCTGGGCCTTCGGGGGTCTTCGTCACCCCGGCGGAAGGATCCACCGGCAACGAAGTCGCAGCCAGCATCGGCATCACGGACGACCAGGAAACAAACAACGCAATCAAAGCAGGTTTCAAACGCATGACGCGACCCTAAGTGGCTCCCGCGGGGCGGGCAATACAGAATCGAAGGCTGTTTTCAGGGTTGAAATGAAGGATTTCCTGAATTCCAGACCCTGTTAGTCATTGTCAGAGTTCCCATGGAATCATGGGCCATGTCGCGCCCCCACAGCCCGGCATTCCTCCTTCTGCCCGGAATTATCCCTGCTGGTTTGAACTCCCCCTGCCCTGCGCCCCGCCACGGCGGCCTTGCTTTCGCAAGGAACCCGATGCGCCAGAGTGAATCCACGGCGGGATCAAAACTCGGAGTCAGTTCGAGAGCTTGTCGCCGCCGGATGGCGGGAGTTCTTCCGCCTGGAGCTGAAATGTGATCTGTCCTCCCTGATGGAGGAATTGCTCGTGGCAACCTAGCCATTCGCGTCAGGCCGAGACTTGATTCCAGAGCGCAGCGAAAAAACGCTCGGGATCCAGTCCGATCGGCAGGCCTGACACGCCGCCATCCCCGACTTCAACAATGCTCCAGGTCCCATCGGTGAGGTGCGCCACGTCAATCGTGATGAAGGGCGAGCTGAACCGCTTCGCAACCCTTTCCCATCGAGGCAACTCGTCAAGTGGTGAAGGTCGTGTGGCAGAGGGTGGAACGACCAGCTTTCAAGACCAGAAGAAGAGGCGAGTCTCCTCAATGATTGGCAAGCCACGGATGTCGCTGCTCCGCTCGACGATCGGCATGAACTCACGAAGCACCACGTCCCGGTTGAACAGCTTGCCACGCTCTTCTCGGAAGACCTGGAAAATCTCCCTGAAGCGCTGCTCCGTTGTTTCCGCCGGAATGAAACATCCGTCCTTCCATCGACTCTTGGCCGACTTCACCCAATCCTTGATGATCGCATCCCTCGACTTGAAGCCCTGGTAAAGGAGCCAGGCTTGGTCAGGATCATCTCCTTCAATCCATCCCGTCCGAGGCGAATCCCCTTCCGTCCACCGATAGGCGCCTGGGATGTAGTGAGCCTCGGAATAGCCTTCCGGGCTTGTCTGCGGCTCATAGCCCTTGCTCTTGAGCGCGGCGAAGAGTTCTGCGTAACGGTCGCCCGGAATCATCCATCCCCGAAGAATCAAGCGCTGCCCCCTTTCAGCCCCGCCCAGGAGCCGCACTGCTGCCTCAGCATTGCCCTGCTCAGTCGCCTCATGATCATAGAACCCGGTGGGGAATCCAATCATCCGTGCGGCCTCGAACTCAGCCGCGAACTCGGAATCGACCTTCCTGGGCGAGAACGGCTCATGAGGAAAGAGGATCAGCGGCGGTTTCATGCGATTCAGTAATGAAACGTGGCACGTCGGAAAAAGCGCGTCCAGAGCGGAGTGAACGAGTGCGGCTGATGCAATGATAAACTCTCAGCTCATTCGGCCAGCCACGGGGAACATGTTCATCCACCTTGAAATGGCAGATCGAGTTCAACATGGAGGCTCATCGCTTTTGAATCGAGCGTCTACTTCGGTTTGGTGACCCCCAACCAAGCCAGATGAAGAATGCAAGCAGCCCGACCGAGAAGCCAAACACCATCAAGGGGGGCGCTCCAAAGATCACGGAAGGTATCCAAGGTCGCATCGGATGGATCAGAGCGACAATAGCGGACTCCGACCTGCTGACCAATCGACCAGCGTGTTGAACCACCGCCGACCTTCCCCTCTCTCTGAAAAGCGATACCAGACGGGCTTGAATACGAAAAAATCGGGGTCCAGCTCTCCGACCTTGCTCCATGATACTCGATTCGGTCAATCCGGCCTGTCGTGACTTCGGATTGAACGACAAATACGGCAGTCTTGATTAGCAAGGCCAGAGAGAACAGGCAGAGGGCACAAGCCATCAATGCGAATAGCGCGCCAATCACTCTTCCTGCTGATGAACTCCTGAGAACGTAGAAAGCCATGTGGACCGCGAACAAAAGCTGCCGATTTCAGAGTTTGCATCCGGGAGGGTCTTAGAGCTAGACATTTAGCTCACTGAGTTGAAGGGTGTCAGTCACGAGCCCTTTGCCTCTTCGGAACCTGATCGTAAAATTTCAGACAGCGCAGACTTCGGGAGAATCGCCAAGCGATACCTCTTCGCGCCAACGATTACCAAGACACATCCATTCGTGCCGATTCTGTTGCGACTGGCGATCTTCAGTGACTTACACTTGAGGCCGATCAGCCTCCAGATCAAACCGGGTTTTACCAATAAACTTCCTTGATGGGATGCGATGCTCACGAATCCTTTCATGCGGAAATCATGAAGCTGAAGCGAGGTTACAGTCTTCCAATCAACACTTGTCTTCAAGTCTTGAGGAAGATCCTCAATTGTCGCCCAAATTGTGTCCCTCGAAATCCTCCGAGCCAACACCCAAATCAATCCGGGAACCACGCCAAAAAACATGATCATGAACAGCCAATCGTCCCAGTGCATGACTTTGAGCTTACTCTTTTTTGCCTGCTTGGCGATTGTGCCAGTAGCAGGCAAGTCCCACCATAGCAAGAACATCGCCACTCAAGAGTATGGCACCTGCTACATCATCATCAGACCCAAAATTACTCAGGCGCTCAACTCCATGATACCCAGCATATACAATGCCAATCAAGCATATCCAAAAAAGAATTCCTAGATATCCAAAAAATTTCTTCGCAACCGCAAAAATCCCAATCAATACAATCACCATCAAGAGCTGGGCCACCAAGAATTCTGGTTGGATCCCAACTGATACTTCCGCCGTCATCATTAGTCTTTGCATGGTAGAATCTGTCGGATGAGGAGGCAATCACATAGCGGTCGATCAGCTCAGCACGTACGCGACCGATCCAAGCGCAGGCAATTTCCCAAACTCATCCTGCGCTTCTTCTACCCCCGCAGCGTATTGGAGTCAAACTGGAAAGTGTCCAGCCTGACCTTTCTCTTCTTCGCGTGAAGGATCGCTTGGGAGAACTCATGCGCCGGAAGCAGTGCCTTGGCCACCGGGAGTCTTGATGTCGAAGGTGAAGGCAATTGCCTCCCGAATTCGTTCCAGAACCTTGCTGTGAAAGAAGCCGATCAGCCCTCGGAGGGATCCTGGGCACAACAGATTCAGAACCCGAAATGATTACAGACATTAGCATAGGGACGACGAGCGATCGCGACGGCCACCCCGGAGTTTGATAATCTCTTGGATTCTTACCCTGAAAGGCGTGCCAGAAGCGTCGGCAATCATTGGCGCCCGCACTGCTCCAATCGCCACTCCATCAAGGAGTAGCCCTTACAAGGAAGACGGAGATTTTTTCAACTCTCCGTCAGACACGCTGTCGATCTCGAAAGGCATTCGCCCCACACCACAAGGCTCCAAATGAACTCTGCGGCGGAACAGTATTGGGTGACCCGAAGAGGAGATCTCACGCAACGGCGCAACGACGCGACGAATCAGAACCAAAGCCCAGACCCGTTCTTCATGACGGCGCTGCGGCGTTGGGTGAAACCTCAGATTGGAGAAATTGGATCATTCGGGCGGTCTGTAACCTTTGACGATCAACAAAACTGGCGCAGGGCCATTACTCCTTCGGGCGGTCAGCGGGTCGCCCACCCAAGTCTTGCATGCCTGGCACCTTCGCTTTGTCCCTCTCCTGAATCGCGTAGCCAATCGGAAAGGCCGCCGCGAAAAGGTAGAACAGCGACCAGATTCCTATCCCCCACCAGAATCGGATCGGCGACCTTCGTCTTCCCACGGTCCCACCATTGTCGCTGAATCGCCCTGAAAATAGGCCATCAAGGATGAATCCTCCAACCCCATAGCACCAGAATCCCGGTATCAAAATGTAGAAGGCGTAGAATTGATGGATGAGTGAAGCCGCAACCACCGATGCCACGACCGGGAGATAGATGATCAGGAATGGAACCCAATGACGCTTCGGAGCCAGAAGAGGCGAACCGGGACTGGCCGGGCACTCAGCAAGGTCGTCATCCACGGAGCCCGGTCGTATCGCACGCAAGGCGCCAAGACGTCCGATCTTAAGCCGGAGTTCCCCGCAACGAGGGCACTCGAGATACGTCCCATCACGACCACCACCCAACACGAGACTTCTTGCATCGCAGAGCGGGCATCCCAAATGAAGCTTCCCCAACGCGAGCAGGATTCCCTGGATTGCCCCGAGCCCCGCCACGAGAAAACCCCAAAGAACGGCCAAGGCAGCAGGCCAGATGAACGGCGAATCCCTCGGAAGCGACCAGGAGATCACGACCGCTGGAAACAGGATGTAGGCACTGAGGCAAAGCCGATGCCATGTGCGGGCGTTGAGCATGGGTTTGCGGGGCGAAAATCAGAGGCGGTCCAAACGGTGCGCATCATGAAAAGTTGACGTGAACTTGAAAAGCTTCTGGCCAGTCAGGAGCCTCGAGTGGTTCATTTCATTCGAGTTCATGTGGTTGGCTCGGTCGTCCATCCGAATCTGCCACGGCCTTGGTGCGACCATTCGACCCGAACCGGGATCCATCGTCCCGAGTCCTGCCGTCGCAGATAAACCCGGTGAATGGACGAGGTGATGCTGTCATCCTCGCAGCTCGGATCGTAGATCCGCACCCGGACCGTCTCTGGATCCAACTCCGTCGAACTGACTTCGATTCTTCCCGGCCGGGCATCCTGATAGTCGGTCTTGAAATACAGATAGCGTGTCGCGATCGCCTTCGGATCCTGCAAACCACGATCCTGAAGAGAATCGACGTAGGACAAAGCCTCCGGATGGATCGGAGCGTCTGCGTAGCCGAGAGGAATCGTCATCTTCACCACGACCAAGGCCAGGACTCCCAGCACAGCGAAAAGCAAACAAGTCTGAATGCGGCGTTTCATTTTTGGAGAATTTGTCTTCCAACACGGAGATCCAGCAGAAAATGACGAACTGGTAGTGGATGGCGCGAGTGAGAAAGATGGCGAAGGAAGAGGGCTCAAGCGCCCTCCATTCATCTTTTGAACGCCGAGCAAATGGCTCGGCAGTGGCAAACCCGGATTCAACAAGACACGTTTTCACCGGTTGCAGCTCATGACTTGTGCGCCCTGGGTTTCGTTCTCAGCGGCAAGCTCAAGGATCAAGGCCGAGTTCCTTCCTGTGTGCTGGAATCGATGGCGCAACGGTGAGTGCTCCGCAACTCGTGCAATACAAACCACGTGCACTTCGGCCTGGTCTCATGAATGCCATCCATCCGCGGTTCTTCAGACGAATCTGGAGTTCGGAACTGCCAAATGAAGTGAGGAGGACGTTCCACATCGCGCGATTCAATCCCGCTTCGACCTCAACGAGCAAATCACCGCAGAGGGGGCACTTGTGAGAGGAGTCAATCATGTGAAGATCATTCTTTGGCGTTCAGGTTAAAAGTCGCAAGTCATTCAGAAAGATTCCTCTGCATCGCCATCTACGATTTCTTCTGATCGCCTGGCAATTTGGCCTCCAGCGGGAACACCCGATCTACTACCTCCGGCCAAAAATTCCCATGTTCCTTGAAAGAGCGTAGACCGTCTTTTCGACTGAGAGTGAGCCGCTCGCCTTCCCTTGAAATCACAAGCTTTGGCCAAGCATGGGGGTGAGTTCTTTGATTCGTAATGATCAAATCCCCATCGGAATTCATCGCGAAATCACAAGGGTAAACATCAATACCAAATCCGAATTCCTCAATGGTGACCTTTGATTCTCCCGAAAAGCGCAGCTTGATGCTTTGACCCTCAGATCCCGGCCCTTGTTTCACCGTATCCGTGAAGACCAGCTCCTGGCCGCCGCGAATGATGTCTTTAAAGGTGTCGATTGGTGACTCTTGAACAAACACGGAAGCATTCCGCGATGAAGACTCTCGCTCACTACATCCAGCGAGAGCAAAAAGTGTCAAACAGGCTGCGTGGATCATCTTCATATCTTGCACAACGCTTAGCTCACCGATGGCGGCCCTCCATCGACATCCGAATTGCCCAACCCGGGTGCTGGGCCGCCATTCGGAGGAGCGGCGGGTTCCGCTTGGGTTGCTGATGCCGTGTTCCGATCATGAGAGAGGCACGAAACGACGCAACGCATGGAACACATACCATGATATTCCCGGGCGCTGCTTTGTGCTGCCCAGTGGAAGAGCCGCTCGGTCGGAGAAATCGCCTGAAGAGCGCGTATGATGGATTCCTGGTCTCGGTGAATGTCCACGCGGTCCGGCGCGATCTGGCGCAACCGCAATAGTCGGCCCTCGTAGCGCCGCAGCCACTCTTCGCGATGAGGAATAGGCTGGCCCTGAGAATCCAGTTCGTCCTCGAACTCAAGAACCTCAGTCACCACGTATGGCTCCGTGATGTGCTCTTGGAGCATTCGCCGCAACCTCGTTTCATCAAGTGTGATCATCGCGAAGCCGAACGTTAAATGTGCGCCCACCGGCGCGGTTGTAGGGATGGGGAAATGAAGTTGAAAAGCTTATGCCGGTTGGTGCGCCACGATTTGTTCGGCTTCTTGTATTCGCGAAGTGATGCCTCGCCGCGCTCGAAGGAGAAATCAAGAACGATCACCCTCTCTTCATCAAGTGCAAGGATTCCAGTGTCACCTCCCTGATCAGCCCTGTAGTTCAACGCTCGGTCTCGAAGGTCGGGAAGTTGCCCAACCGCGACGATCTCCAGAGCGGCTTGGTCAATCCAGCCGTGGAGGACACATTCTGTATTCTCTGGAATCAATTCCTCAAGGGCGCTAAGTCCACGATCAAGCGTGTCCTTCTCGGACCCAAGTGTCGCAAAGATCTCATGCCATGTCGTGGTGATGGGTGCCAGCTCCTGATTAAGGATTCGATAGAGGATGCCGTCAGCTTGTTCGCGGGTGATCATCTTGTTTCTGCCGAACAGTATTGTTGAACGACCGGTCGGGTTTAGGGGGGGATCACCGACCGGTCGGTGATCAGGTGCAAAAGCGGTCCGGAAGTACAGAGATCTACCCAGCTATTCATCAGGATTTTTTTAACCTAGTCATCGAGCCCGGCCAAGCCGGAAATCCATGACGGGGCCGTCCACCCTCTCACTTCTTCTTCGCCTGCAGGATCGCTTTGGAGAACCAGTCGTTGCCCTGCTGTAGTGGGACGGCATACTTCCAGGCAGCGGGCTGGGCACCGCCGTCTTGTTAGACGCTGCCTTCATGGTGTCCGGAGACGAAAGAAGGAGCGGATGGGAAGAGCGCTTCGCTGCACAACGAGTGGACTGGCGGCCGCGGGCTGTGGTGTCCAGTGGGTGAGGTCATCGGATTGCTCAAGCGTGCCCGGGGAGAAAATGATGCGGATGCTGCTTGGCGTGCATTCGATCACGAGCGGCTGGGTTTCGTGCAGCAACAGATAATCCCACACGGGCTTGAAGACGGGCGTCACGCCATCGGCTTGCATGGGTGTGGCCGTATCCACGACCGGGCAACCGTGGTAGCTGCTGGATTGTGCGGGAGCGGGTTCGAGATTGGTCGAAAGGAAGTGCCGGGACCCATAGCCAGCAGGGGAGGATTCCACTCGCTCATGAGGACCATAACGAGAGACATCCAGTGCGGCAGCGGCGGCCTGCATCTCGACGAAGTCCAGGAACTGATCCCGCTCGTGAGCGAAGGAATACCAGCGGTCCACCGGCGTCTTTGGAGAGGTGAACATCCAGTTGTAGGGGCGCGGTGGAGTGCCCCCTGTCCACCAATCCATACCCGTGAAAATGATGCAGCGATCCGTGACCCTGGTCTTTGCCAGTATCGCAGCCATGCCCGATCCCTGCGAATGGCCGCAAACGATGAGCTTCTGCCATAGCACGCTGCTGCCGCTGTAATACTGCCCCCAACCTTGCGATGGATAGGTTGCCTGCAGGTATTGCAGCGCTTTCAGCAGCCGGTTCTGAATGGAATTGACGCCGTTAACCGTCAGGAAGCCCACACGGTCTGTTCCATCAATCACCTCCAATCGCGCATTGCCGGCGGCATCGGGATCAGACGGCGCGAATTGCTGGCAAAGCACATTGATCGCACTGTCATTGGGATACATCAGCACGAGCGCATGAAAGCCGAGCCTCGCGGCATTCTTCGGAAACTCCCGGTATAGAAATGGCGTCGCCCCCGTGCCCGGCAGAAACATCACCAAACGACCGCGAGAGGTCACCGCAGGGTCCACCGCGGCGTAGTGGCGATCATTGAACTGCGTGATTGCGGGATCGGTCGCACTGGGCCTGAAGAGTGCTTCCTGTGTTACGCCGCAGGCCGTGCTGGCGAGAAGGAGCAGCCACAGAATGCATTGGTGTGACATGGAGCGCATGAATCGAGCCTACAAGTAAAATTCAACGACCGGCCTTTGAGGGTTACCCACCTACCGGTCGGTGAGGACTGTCAAAGGCGACCCTGAGTTCGAGGATTTCCCCGAACCCATCCAAGACATTTTCTAGTCCCAACGCGACCCATGACCAAGCTTGAAATCCATGAAGAACTCACCACCCGCCCTCCCGCTTCTTCTTCGTGTGCTGGATCGTCGGGGACAACCCGTCATTGCCCGGCTGCCGGGAGCGGATGAACGGATCTCTTCACCCGCCCATTCGGATCAATGCTCAATTTGAGGTGAACTCATCGACTCGAAGGACCCGGATGCTCGCGGACTTGCCGTTCTTCTTGATTTCGCGTGCCACCAGAGAGAACTCAATGGTGGAGGAGGTTGTCAGCGTTCCGCCATCATTCTGCTGATACTCCACCTTGAAATGCTTGGCGTTCTGTTCGAGCACGCGGTAGCGCTTGAAGCCCTTGGCGTCGGCCTCACGGAAGACGGTCCAATCGCCTTCCTGCTTGATCTCATCCGTTGAGAACTGATTGCGGTTCTTCGCTACGGCATCGAGATTGATTTCAGTCACCACCGGACTTTCCGTGTCCGAGTCCCAGCCCTGGATCATGCTGAAAACCTGAGGATGAATCTGGAGCGACAAGGCTGGATCAGCCTTCTTCGCGTCTTCCGCCCAAAGGCAGGACAGGCTGAATACAGCCACGGCGATGGCCCGCAGCAGCTTGCTTTTCCTGGGAGAATTGAATGGGGTATTCATTTTTGGGTAATTTGAAATGGATGGGAACAAGCGTGATTACAGGGAACAAGCATCGCGCCTCACTTCTTCTTCGCGTGCTGGATCGCCTGGGAGAACCAGTCGTTGCCCTGTTGCTGCGGTGGGCCGGACTGGCGTTGGGGCGGACGACCGCCGCCTCCGCGGTTGTTGTCGCGGTCTCCTGGGGCACTGCGGCGGCCATCGAGGTCGGGATTCGACTTCATCGAGAGCGCGATGCGGTTCCGTGGCAGGTCCACTTCCATGACGGTGACGTTGACCTTCTGCCCGACCTTCACCACCTCGCTGGCATCGCGTATGAAATGGTCGGCGAGTTGCGAGACATGGACGAGACCATCCTGGTGCACACCGACATCGACGAAGGCCCCGAAGGCGGTGACGTTGGTGACGATGCCCGGCAGCTTCATGCCTGGCTTGAGGTCGGAGGGCTTTTCCACGCCTTCCTCGAAGGAGAACAACTCGAACTGCTTGCGGGGGTCGCGACCCGGCTTGGAAAGCTCGGCAAGGATGTCCTTCAGGGTCGGCAGACCGACTTCTTCGCTGACATATCTCTGTAGATCGATCTTCTTGCGGGCGGCCTCATTGGTGAGGAGATCCTCGACCTTGCAGCCGACATCGGCCGCCATTTTCTCGACCAGGGCATAACGCTCCGGATGAACCGCAGAGGAATCGAGCGGGTGCCCGCCACCACGCACGCGAAGGAAACCGGCGGCCTGCTCGAAGGCCTTGTCGCCGAGGCGTGGGACCTTTTTCAACTGATCGCGCGAGGTGAACGCGCCGTTCTCGTTTCGCCACGCGACGATGTTTTCCGCCAGCGAGGCATTGAGGCCGGAGACATAGGAAAGGAGCTGCTTCGAGGCGGTATTGATCTCCACGCCCACCGCGTTCACGCAGGAAACCACGGTGTCATCGAGGCTGGCCTTGAGCGCGCGCTGATCGACGTCGTGCTGGTACTGACCCACACCGATCGCCTTGGCATCGATCTTCACCAGCTCGGCCAGTGGGTCCATCAGGCGTCGCCCGATGCTGACCGCACCGCGCACGGTGACGTCCTCGTTCGGGAACTCCTCACGGGCGACATCGGACGCGGAGTAGATCGACGCGCCGCTTTCATTCACCATCACGATCGGGACCGTGATCTTGATCTTGCGGATGAAGGCCTCCGTCTCGCGGGAGGCGGTGCCGTTGCCGATGGCGATGGCTTCGATGTCATACTTCTTCATCATCCCCGTGACCTCGACGGCGGCATCATAGGCCTGCTGCTGCGAGCCGGCGGTGCAATGGAGCACGGTGTGATGGAGCAGCTTGCCGGAGCGGTCGAGCACGACCGTCTTGCAACCGGTTCGGAAGCCGGGGTCGATGGCGAGCAGACGCTTTTCTCCCAGCGGCGAGGCCAGCAGCAACTCGCGGAAGTTATCGGCGAAAACCTTGATCGCGGTCTCATCGGCGCGCTTTTTCCCGAGCAAACGCATCTCGGTTTCCATCGAGGGCATCAGCAGGCGCTTGCAGCCGTCCTCGACTGCGAGCTTCACCTGGTCAGCGGATTTTCCAAAGCCGGTCACCCAATCGGACATCGCCAGACCGGTGATGCGCTCCAGCGGCACCTCGACGCGCATCAGCAGGAAGCCTTCCTTTTCACCGCGTCGGATCGCCAGCAGTCGATGGGATGGAATGGAATGGAACGGCTCGCTCCAATCGAAGTAGTCGCGGAACTTCGCCGCCTCACCGTCCTCTTCCTTGCCATACATGACCTTGGAAACGACGGTCGACTCCTCCTCATAACGCTTGCGGGCCAGGCCACGCAAGGCGGCATCATCGGCCACGCGCTCGGCGATGATGTCGCGGGCACCAGCGAGAGCATCCTCAGCGGTCGGCACTTCCTTTTCGGCATCGACGAACTTCGCGGCCTCCTCGGCGGGATCGGACGATTGATTGGCAAAAATCCAGTCGGCCAGCGGTTCGAGGCCACGATCCTTCGCCTTGGTGGCGCGCGTCTGGCGCTTCGGACGGAACGGCGCGAACACGTCCTCCAGGGCCGACATTGAGGTGGCGGCCTCGACCTTTTTCTTCAGCTCCGGCGTCAGCAGCGAGCGCTCCTCCAGCGACTTCACGATCGCCGTGCGGCGCGAATCGAGCTCGGCGAGCTGCAGCATGCGGTCGCGGATCGTCGCGATCTGCACTTCATCGAGCGAGCCGGTCTGCTCCTTGCGGTAACGGGAAATGAACGGAACGGTGGCCCCTTCGGCGAGCAGCTTGGCGGTCGAGGCGACCGAGCGGGCGTTGATCCCGGTTTCGCGGGCGATGGTGTCGAGGTGCTGGAGGGCGGCTTCGTTCGGGGCGTCGGTCATGGGCGGACCGATTCGGTAGCCAAGGCCCGCGGGCTTGGCAACCCTCCGTCGAGCCGACCTGACCCGGAGGGAAATTTTCCAACCTGAATCGCGATTCAGACCGGATTTTCCTTGCCTTTGCGGCGGTTCATCCGGCGTCCGAGCCAGCCGTATTTCGGGGCAAAGGCGAGCGACGCACAGAACACCAGGGCCTGCACCAGCACGATGCAGCCGCCGGTGGAGGCATCGAGGTGATAGCTGATCAGGATGCCCGAAGCCGTCGACGCCACCGCGCTTCCCACCGCGATCAGAAGCATCCGGTCAAAGCGGTCGGTCCACAGCAGTCCCACGCTGCCGGGAGTCACCAGCATCGCCACCACGAGGATCAGGCCCACGGCTTGCAGGGAAACCACGATGGCCAGCGACAGCAGCGAGAGCAGCAGGTAATCGAGCAGGCGCTCCGGCAAGGCCAGCACCTTCGCCTGGCCGCGGTCGAAGCTCACCAGCAGCAGGTCGCGACGTTTCACCCAGGTCACCAGCAGCAGCACCGCGCCAAGGATCAGGGTTTGCATGGCCTGGCTGCGCGAGATGCCGAGAATGTTGCCGAGCAGGATGTGATCGAGATGAAGATCGGACTCCATGCGACTGAACATCACCAGGCCGAGCGCGAACATCCCGGTGAACACCACGCCCATGACCGTGTCCTTTTTCACCCGGCTATTGCGCTGGATGAAGCCGGTGGCAGTGGAGCAGAACAGACCCGCGACGAAGGCCCCGACGGCCAGCGGAAGCCCCACCCCGTAGGCCACCACGATGCCCGGCAGCACCGCATGGGAAACGGCATCCCCCATGAGCGACCAGCCACGGAGGACCAGAAAGCATGACAGCATGGCACAGGTCGCGGCGACCATCATGCCGACCCACAGCGCATCGCGCATGAATGGGAATTCGAGAGGTTGGAACCATTCACTCATGAGTCCAGCGGGGTGTTCCAGTCCTGTTTCGCG
>JAIYDT010000194.1 GCA_027487355.1 Verrucomicrobiaceae bacterium | reverse complement strand
AGTCCGGCGACGCGACATCCCGGGCGACCAGCGGACCAGGCACGGATCGCGGCGGCGCAGGCTCGCTTGCTGGCGGGGATGTCGGCGGACGAGGCGCTGCGGAGCGATCCGCTGGCGGCGACGTTCACGCTGGTGCCACGGGGAGAACCGCCGCACCAGGCACCGCATTTTTGCCGAAGGCGGATGATGGAAAGCAAGGCGGCGGAGATTCGCACGACGCTGGATCTGCGGATGCAGCAGATCCTTGAACGAGGCATTCGCGACGGGCTGGAACGCACGGCGGAGCTCGGGATCAACAACGCTTGCGCGGTGCTGGTGCATGCGCCGACAAGGGAGGTGCTGGGCTATGTGGGTTCGGGGGACTATGGGAACCGATCAATCCAGGGAATGGTGGACGGCTTGCGGGCCAAGCGGGCTCCGGGCTCGGCCTTGAAGCCGTTTGTCTATGGGCTGGCGATCGAGGAGGGTCTGATTCATCCGCGCAGCCTGCTGGTGGACGGGCCGATGAGGTTCGGGGACTACAATCCGGAAAACTTCGAGGGCGAGTTCATGGGTCCGGTGACGGCGCGGGAGGCCCTGCTGCGGAGCCGGAACATACCGGCCGTGGCACTGGCGCGGCGGCTGTCGGGCGACGGACTCTATGGATTGATGAAACGCGGCGGGGTGAGGCTCGACAAGCCGTCTTCCTACTACGGGCTTAGTATTGCGCTGGGTGGCGCGGGGGTGACGCCATTGGAACTGGCGGGTCTTTATGCGGCCCTGGCGGATGACGGAGTGCCGGGGCCGCTGGTGATGGAGCCGGGCACGCGACCGGCTGCGGGCGGGCCGCCGCTGCTCGATGAGGCGGCGCGTTTCCTGGTGCTGGACATGCTGACCGGCGGCGCGGATCTGGGAGCCGAGTATGGCTTCTCGCGGGCGGACCCGACGGTTGCCTGGAAGACCGGGACCTCCCACGGCTTCCGCGATGCCTGGGCGGTGGGCGTGAAGGGCGACTACGTGTTGCTGGTTTGGATGGGGAATTTCAGCGGTCGGGGGAACAACGCGCTGGTGGCGCGACGATGCGCGGCACCGATGTTGTTCGATCTGTTCTCGCGTTTGCAGTTGCCTGCGAAGGAACGGACCGTGCCGGGCACGGTGCGACAAGTGGAGGTCTGCGCCTTGTCGGGCTGCCTGCCGGGGCCGCATTGTCCGCAGAAGGCGGGGAGCTGGTTCGTGCCGGGAGTTTCTCCGATCGGAATGTGCGAGCTGCACCGCAGCATCCTGGTCGATGGGACGACAGGAGCGCGGGTGGCTTGGGACGACGGTCGGGCTGGATTGCGTCGGGAGGTCTATGAATTCTGGCCGCCGGATTTGCTCGAACTGTTCCGTCGGGCGGGCCTTCCAAGGCGGGAGCTTCCGATCCCTGAAAGCGGAACGGGCTGGGTGGACGGCCTCGATCCCGGGGAACCGCCGCTGATTTTATCGCCGCTGGCGAACCGGCTGTATCTCACCGGCGCTTCGTCGGACCCGGGCGGAGTCTTGTTGAAGGCCAAGCCCGCTGGCGGGGTGGCGCGCTTGTACTGGTTTTGCGATGAGGCATTTCTCGGCAGCGCGGGGGCGGCGGAGGGCCTGCCATGGGAGCCGGTGCCGGGTCGGCGCAAGATCCGCGTCGTGGACGATCACGGTCGAGCCGCGAGTGTGGAAGTGACGGTGGGGAGGGAGTGAGACCCGATCACTTTCCGCCTTGATGGCGCTTGCTGCCGGGGCGCTTTGGCGTCCTCTCGGAGCGGGGTTCGGCCTGTGGGCGACCGCGCTTGGCGGGCTTCGGCTTGGGAATCGCGGACTTGACGCTGGGACGCCTTGATGGGGCGACCCCACTGGAATCCCCAGCGGCTCGCGGCTTGCTGGCTTTTTCCCTGGCGACACGTTCGTCGAGCTTTTCCTTGGTGACCCGCTTGGCCGTGTCCTTGACCTTGGGATTCTTGAGAAGCATGGCGATTTCCGACTCATTGAGAGCCTGGGAGTCGCCGGGCTCGAGGTCGCCGAGCCACAGGGAACCGATGCGGACGCGCAGCAACTTGGTCACCTGATAGCCCAGCGCTTCGAACATCACGCGGATCTGACGCTTCGCGCCGTGTTCGAGGATGATCTTGATCCGGCGGGCGGATTGACGCTCGACGGCCTTGGCCTTGAGCTTGCCCTCGGGGGTGTAGATGCCGACGAGAAACTGATCGAGGTGGGCGTTCTCGAAGGCCTGGTTCGAGGTGACGTGATACTCCTTTTCCATCGACTTCGATGGATGCATGAGCTGCTGCGTCAGGTCGCCGTCGTTGGTGAGGATCAGAAGCCCTTCCGAATCGCGATCGAGCCGACCGACGTGATGCAGGTGGTGCATCGACGGGGTCAGGAAGGTGTAAATCGTGTCCCGGCCGAGTTCATCGGACTTCGAGCAGACATAGCCGCGAGGCTTGTGGAAGGCCACCACGACGGGAAGTTTCGAGACCACCCGCTTGCCATCGACCTTCACGAAATCTGCCGGACCCACGCGGGTGCCGGGATTCACGCAGATCTGGCCGTTGACCTCGACGCGGCCTTCCTTGATCAGCTCGTCGCTGCCACGGCGGGAGCCGATCGCGCAGGAGGCGAGGAACTTGTTGAGTCGGGTGCCTTCGTCGTTCATGGCGGGTGGATTAACGCAAAAAGGCGCGGCCCCGTGAGGGATCCGCGCGCCTTGCGGAAAGATATCGGGGCCGATCAGGCCTCGTGCTTGGTCTTGGGCAGGCCGATCGGGGACTTGCCGGCCTTCCAGTCGCCACGCTCCTTGAGGAGTTTCACGCGCTCGAAGCGCTTGAGGACGGAACGCTTGCCACCGACGGTGGAGCTGGCCTTGAGGCTGTTGTGCTTGGACATGACAGGAAGAATGTTCGAATT
>JAIYDT010000111.1 GCA_027487355.1 Verrucomicrobiaceae bacterium | reverse complement strand
TGGAGTTCGGTGCTGGCCTTTTTCCACTGCTCGGTGGTGGCGTTGAAATTGGCGATGGTGCCATCGATGCTGGCGAGGTTGGCATCGGAGAGGATGGAGACGTTGACCTTGTCGAGCGTTTCACCAAGGCGGCCGGTGACGGAGCGGAGGTCATCGACGGCGGAGTCGATCTTGATGAGCGTGCCCTGGGTGCTGCCCATGAGTTTCCGGACATCGCGGACGACGGCCTCGGCATCGTTCTGGATGGCATCGAGTCCGGACGGCCCGCCGCCCTGAAGGAGTTGGCCGGGTTCCAGGAAGGTGCCGACCTTTTGATTCGGCGGGGTGATCACGATGAGCTTGTCCCCGAGCACCGAGGCGGAGGCGATCTGGATGTTGGAGTTCGAGGGGATCTTGATCCGCTCGTCGATCGACAGGACGACCTCGACCCTGACGGCCTCGTTGAGACGGGGCTTTTCGGAGACCTTTCCGATCTTCGCTCCGCCCATGCGGACCTCGGAGCCCTGGATCAGGCCGGAGGTGTCGTCGAAGATGACCGTTAGCTGGTAGTTCTTGTTGAACTTATCGCCAAAGCGGCCGAACTGGATGATCAGTCCGCCGAGTAGGACGAGACCACTGAGCAGGAAGGTTCCGACGATGAGTTCGGTGCGTCGTTCGGAGGAGGCCATGGGTGGGGTGCGCTACGTGGGGGAATGTGCCCGATTTATCGGAAGTTCCAAGTGCCAATCGACAAGTTCCAAGGTGGAGACTCTACCACGGATCGCCGGAGTCGCCTTCGATGAAGGCGCGGAGTTCGGGATCGCGGGTGTTCTGCAGTTCCTGCGGGGTGCCGATCCAGGTGACGCGGCCTTCCTTGAGGAAGACCACCCGATCGGCGATGCGGAAGACGCTGCGCATTTCGTGGGTGATGACGACATTGGTCATGCCGTGGTTCTGCTGAAGGTCCTTGATGAGGTGGTCGATGGAATCGGCCGTGATCGGGTCGAGTCCGGCGTGGGGTTCATCGTAAAGCACGCAGGCGGGTCGGGAAACGACGGCCCGGGCGAGTGCCACGCGTTTCCGCATGCCGCCGGAGAGGTCGGAGGGGAGTTTTTGCTCCTGGCCGGGGAGGCGGACGATGTCGAGGGCCTCACTGACCAGTCGCATGATCTCGGTGTTGTCCTTCAGGCCCTGCTCGCGGAGGGGGAAGGCGACGTTCTCCGCGACGGTGAGGGAGTCGAAAAGGGCTCCTCCCTGGAACATCATGCTGATTTTTTTCCGGATCGGGCCGTAGTCGCGCTCCTGCATCTGGGAGATCTCCACGCCATCAACCTCGATGGTGCCGGCCCGGGGCTTCAGGAGGCCGGGCAGATGCTTGAGGAGGACGGATTTCCCGCCGCCGGAGCCGCCGAGGAGGACGAGGGTTTCGCCGTGGTAAATGTCGAGATCGACCCCGCGCAGCACCTGGTGGGATTCGAAGCGCTGTTCGAGCCCACGGATGCGGATGAAGAGGTCACCGGCGTTTGCCATGCGAGGGAGAAAGCATGCCACGGGGCGCGACGCAAGCCACGGCGCGGAATTAGAACAGGGCGGAGAGTTGCTCGACCGGGACGTCGCCGACGAGAATGAAGACGTCCTCCGCCGTTCCCCAGGAGGCGACGGCCCAGGGGCCGGTCTGATTGAAAGTTGGTCTGCCCCCGACCGGAACCTCGCAGGAGACATCCTCGCGGCGGAAGATGATGAGGTGGACGATGCCGTCCGCGCCCCGGTCGAAGCAGATCAGCGAGCCGCGCTTGCCATCGATGACGAGCTCGCGGCAGCCCAGGCTCGGCACTTTCTGGAGGCCACTGGGAATGGGATCGCAGCCAGGGCAGGGCAGCGAGCGTCCGCGCAGATGGGTGAACAGGGTCTCGGGGTCCGGGTTTTTCTCTTCGAGGGAAAAATCCGGGGCCTTGAAGGTCTTGATGAAGCCCGCCTGCACGGCCTCGATGCGCACCGGCTTGATCGTCGCCTGCTGGGGAAGCGGGGCCCCGGGCTGTCCGAGGAAAAACGCGAGCGCAAACCCGGCCGCTGCGGCCAGCGGCAAGGCGACCCTGAACCAGGGGAAAGGGCGTTTCACCTTCACGCCCGGGGACATTGCGACGAGGAGTTCGCCGCGCAGTTCTTCCGGTGGATGCAGTTCGGAAAGCGCCGTCATGAAAGCGCGATCCAGCTCGTCGTGTGGCGGCGGGACCTCGCCCCGCTCCGCCGCGAGTCCGGACAGGATTTCCTCACGCAGGCTTTCCGGAATGGCGAGACTCTGCAGCGCCCGCGAAAACTGCGCATCCTGGGCGCGCTCCCTCGCCAGCCATTCGCCCAGTTCGCGATCCTCCGCCGCGAGGTGAAGTGCCTCGGCGAATCCGGGATCAGCCGCATCCGCGCCATCCGGGCGGAAGGATCGGAGGATGAAGCGTGCCTGTTCCTTATCCATGGGTCTTTTTCAGCGCCTCCGGTTGAAGTTGGAGGATGTTCTTCGGAGCGGTCGAGGGTTCATCGATCATCTGTCGGCGGAGCAGCTCCTTGCCTCTGGAAATGCGTGACATGACGGTGCCGATCGGGATCTCGAGGATGTCCGCGATCTGTTTGTAGCTGTGCTGCTGAAGGTAAAACAGGGCGAGCGGGGCGCGGTAGTTCTCATCCAGCCCAGCCAGCAACTCCAGCGCCCGCTGGCCGTCCATCTGGCGCTCGGGCTCCCCATTTTC
>JAIYDT010000517.1 GCA_027487355.1 Verrucomicrobiaceae bacterium | reverse complement strand
TCTTCTTCAGCCGACTCTTCTTCGGCGGCCTCTTCTTCCGCAGGTTCTTCGTCGCCTTCTTCTTCGGTCATTTCCTCCTCGGAGTCTTCTTCGGCTGAGGCTTCCTCTTCGGAATCCTCTTCGGCCTCGGCAGTTGCATCGGGCACCTCCTTGCTTTCCTCCGCATCCGCGATTCCGTCGCCGTCGTCGTCCTTGTCTTCGGAGTCCTTGGAGCCGTCGTTGTCGTCATCGGCATCCTTCTCGTCCGATATTCCGTCGGCATCCTTGTCATCCTCGCCCATGCCGACCTCTTCGGCGAAGGTGCCGCTTTCCTCCTCGTCGAGGCTGACCTCGGCGTTGATGGCGGTCAATTCCTCGGAAGACACCTCGACGGCGGATTCCTCCGAGTAGTCCCGAGTGTAGGAGCTGTAGCTCTTGATGTCCTCGCTGCTGATGTCTGAAACCGCTGCCGTGGTCTCGTAGTAGCCGTCGCAGTTCCGGGCGGACTGGCTGGTGTAGTCCCAGGACTCGTAGCTGCTCCAGGATTGATAGGTGAAGGAGGTGCTGATGGAGGTGTAGCTGGTGCTCACCGTGTTCCACTGGCTGGCGTACGTCGGATACCAGGCCTGCACGACATTGCCATAGCCATACATGCTGTAATGGAGGCGGTCGAACTGATCGCAGTAGCCGCAGTAGGCATCGAGATCATTGCCGGAAAAGCGGTCGAGCTGGTCGCAGAGATAAAGGAGGTCCGCGACGAAGCGCAGGACCTGGGACCCGGTCGAGCTCTTGGACTTCATGGCCACGAGATGGGATCTGAACTGCCGGGTATCGCCACGGCACTTGTTGAGGCGCGACAGCTCCTGCTCGGAAACCCGGCCGCCCTGTCTCTTGCGGGCGGCGACGGGGCCGTAGTTGGAGTTATAGACGTTGTAGGAATTCGAAAGGGCGATCAGGCCGCGGCCGACCTCAAGATTGTCATGCGATTTCCTGAGCACACCCCAGGAGGTGGAGAGTTGGGAAATGCTCCGTCCCATGGAGTTGAGGCCCTTTAGCATGCGGTCATCCTTGGAGCGGATGCCGACTTCGATCTGGTCCACAGCCTCGTTGCAGCTTTTCAGCGCGGCCCAGTAAGGCCGGGCGGTTTTGGACTTGGTGCTGATCCCGCTCTTGGAACTCTTGGCCATGAAGGCCACGGATTTCCGCATGTCCGCGACGAGGGTGGTTGGCGTCGGTGCAGGCGGGGCCTTCTTTTTCTTCTTGGGGGTCGTAACCTTTTGCTTGGAAGGAGCGGCCTTGGGGGGCTTGGCGAAGGTATGCGGAGCGTGCATCAGCAGATAGCCTGCTCCGACGGAAAGAAGCACCACATTGCGGAAGTTGAGTTTCATGATTCAGGGGGGGGAGCGGCTAGATTCGCACTCTCGGGGTGAGGCTACGGAAAAGGTTCGAGCTGACAAGTATTTCCCTGGACTCAAGTGAATCAAGCGAAGCGAGTTACAGCTCCGCCGCATCAACGCTGGCGCAGCGAGCACCACGGTTCCTCGTCACTCACATCGACCATGAATGGTCCGACGGCTGCGGCTGGAGAAAGGATGGCGAGGATGACCGCATCCTCCCCGCTGGCATTGAAGGTGGCGTGCACCACACCCCTTGGGATGTGGGCGATCTCACCCGGCTTCAGCACGCGCTTCTCCTGCTCGACCCACTGTTCCACCTCTCCGCTCAGCACATAGATGATTTCCTCCAGTTCCGGATGGGTGTGGAAATTGTGGCATTCTCCCGCAGGAAGAACTGCCCGGCACAATTGAAGATCGCTGGCGTCCGCGATTTCCGGTCTGCACAACCAGAAGTTGGTGCGACCCTTGAAGTCCTCCTTGAGGGCTTCGATTTCAGTCAGGAAAACGTGCTTGGACATGCCGCTGCCAAAGACAGGAGATCCTCCGCACAAGGCAAGCGGGAAATCCCGAATGGCCCCTCATTCCGCCATCGTTGGATAGTCGGTCACCTGGATCAGTTTCACGCCGTAAAGCGCGGCGATCTCCGGTGCGTCCGAGGCGTGATAGACGTGCTCGTAGTAGATTTCCTTGATGCCGTAGGCACAGAGCGTCTGCATGCAGGCGGTGCAGGGCATGGTGGTGGTGGCCACCAGTTTCGCCTCGCCGCGGCGGAACAGACTGCAGAGGTTGATCTCGGCGTGCAGCATGAATTTCTGCCGACCCTCCCGATCCGCCCAGAATTCAGGTGGAGGGTCGAAGCCCGGCGCGAGTCCGTTGTAGGCGGTGCCGATCACCCGGTTGTCGAAATCCAGCGCGGCGGCCCCCACTTTCCGATAGGGGTCCTCCGAGCGAAGGCTGGCAACGTGGGCCAGCGCCATGGCGTATTGGGGAATCGTGAGCCGGGACACGGAAGAGGGGTAAATCCGAAATTCGAAATTCGAAATCCTAAATTGCAGGCCCTGCCGAAAGCCCCTTTGCTGCGGTCGTGGATCGCACCCGTTCAGGAGTCCTGGCCGCGCTGGCGGCGTTTTTCCTGTGGGGAGTCCTCCCGGTCTTCTGGAAACAACTCCAATTCCTGCCGCCGGGGTCGATCGTGGCCCAGCGCACCCTTTGGTCGCTGCTGCTGCTCCTGCCGCTGGTTTGGTTTCGAGGGGATCGCCCCGAACTCCTCGCCGGCCTGAAGCGCCCGAAAACCCTGCTGTTTCATGCCCTTTCCGGCTCGCTGCTGGCCTCGAACTGGCTGCTCTACGTCTGGGCCACGCTCAACGGTCACATCCTCGAAGGCGCGCTCGGTTACTACCTGAATCCCTTCTTCAACATGCTCTTCGGCACCCTCTGGTTCGGTGAGCGGCACAACCGCTGGCAGTTCGCGGCGATCGCGCTGGCGCTGGTCGGGCTCGGCTTCCAGATGCAGGCGGTGAAAGGCTTTCCGTGGATCTCGGTGTCGCTGGCCCTGACCTTCGCGCTCTATGCCGTCGTTCGGAAAAAGGCTCCGCTCGGTTCGCTTTCCGGGCTGGTGGTGGAAACCCTGTTGCTCGCTCCGGTCGCCCTCGGCTGGCTGCTATGGAGCTACTCCTCGGTGCCCGCTGCCTTTGGTGAAACTGGGACTCATGCCTGCTGGGTCATCGGAACCGGATTCGCCACCGCCATTCCGCTGCTGTGCTTCGGTCATGCCACGCGCACGATCCGCCTGACCACCCTCGGCATCCTCCAGTTCCTCGGGCCCACGCTCCAGTTCCTGATCGGCTGGCTCGTTTATCACGAGCCGATGTCCACTCTGCGGCTGGTGTCCTTCGGCTTCATCTGGTGCGCAATCGGGGTCTATGCGTGGGATGCCTGGAGGAGAAGATAGGTCCTAAAAGTCCCATAGGACTTAGATTCCCACCAGCGCCCGCAGCTCCTCCTGCACCTCGTCCGGCGTCCTATTCGTATCCACCACATGCACGAACGACTCTCCCTTCAGAGTCATGAAAATCTCCCGGCAGCGGACCAGATTCTCCCGCTTCTCGAATTCATTCGCGATGTCACCCCGCGCCCCGATCCGCCCCAACGCTGAGTCCACATCCAGATCCAGAATGAACAGGAAATCCGGCACCGGTGCGAAGGCCTCGTTGCGCCTGCGGATTTCCGCTGGATCGAATCCACGACAGCCCTGATAGGCCATCGTGGAGAAATAGTAGCGATCGAGAATCACCACTTTCCCAGCATCGAGTGATGGCTGGATGAGCTGCTCGACATGCTCGGCCCGATCCTTGAGAAACAGCTCCAACTCCTCCTCGGCGGACAGGCGCACGTTGCCGGAATTGCGGGCCAGTTTTCCCCAATGCCCGTCGGTAGGCTCGCGGCTTGTGATGACTTCGCGACCCTGACTGCGGAACCACTCGGCCAGCAACCTCACCTGTGTGGACTTGCCGGTGCCGTCGATGCCTTCGATGACGATGAACAATGAACTCATGAAATCATTCAGGGGTTGACCACGAATGGACACGAATTCACACGAATGGGAGAGGGGTCTTGATTCGTGTTCATTCGTGAAATTCGTGGTCCAATTCTTTGATCGTTCACGCGCAGTAGCGGCCGAAGAGGTGGGACAAATGCGCTTCAGTGGACGGAGGGGCACCAGTCGCCTTCTCGATCAACACCGCCGGGTCGTTGGTCGCGCCGTGGCGATGGATGTTTTCCCGCAGCCACGAAAGCAGCGGTGCGTAGTCGGCCTTCGCCAGTCCTGCGGAGATCACCGGATCGGCCGAGGCGGTCGCGAAAAGCTGGGCGGCGTTGAGATTTCCAAGCGTGTAGGTGGAGAAGTAACCGAGTCCACCCATTGACCAATGAATGTCCTGAAGACAGCCATGGCGGTCGTCCGGCGGAGTCATGCCGAAGAGCTCCTTGAAGTGATCGCTCCACGCGCCCGGCACGTCCTTCACCTTCAGATCACCGGAAAGCATCCGCCGTTCGAGGTCGAAACGCAGCAGGATGTGGAGGTCGTAGGTCGCCTCGTCGGCCTCCACGCGGATGAACGATTTCTCCGCGCGATGTAGGAACCGCAGGAAGTCCTCCAGCGAGAGCTGGTTGAGCTGCGGGAAATGATCGCAGGCCACCGGGAACCATTTCCCCCAGAAGGCCGCCGAGCGTCCGACGTGGTTTTCCCAGAGACGCGATTGCGATTCGTGGATGCCCAGCGACACCGCGCTGCCCGATGGCAGGCCGAAGTCGCTGCCCGGCAGGCCTTGTTCGTAAAGCCCGTGCCCGGCCTCGTGCATCACGCCGAAGAGCGAGGAGGTGAAATCATCCTCATCATAGCGTGTCGTCAGCCGCACGTCGCGCGGGCCAAGGGTGGTGCAGAACGGATGCGTGGTGGTGTCGATCCGACCGGCTTCGAAATCAAAGCCGAGCGACTCCGCGATGGCGGCGTTGAGCTTGATCTGCTGTTCGACCGGATAGGGGCCGGCGGGCAGAACGACCGGATGCGACTTCGTCCGCGTGACCGCCTGTTCGGCGATGCCGACGAGCACCGGCTTGAGATCGGCGAAAAGTTTCGAGATCCGCGCCGAACTACTGCCTCTCTCGTAGGTGTCCAGCAGCACGTCGTAGGGCTCCGCCTCGTAGCCCCAGCGGTCGGCCTTTTCCCGTGCGATCGCCAGCAGCGTCTCCAGATGCGGGGCAAAGGC
>JAIYDT010000190.1 GCA_027487355.1 Verrucomicrobiaceae bacterium | reverse complement strand
CGGTAGAGGTTGAAAGTGAGGTCGGCGGGATCATTCCCGAGCAAGCGCCAGCCGACATAGACCTGAGTGCTGTTGCTGCGGAGCGCGATCAATCCACGGCCCAGCCGCTCCATCTGTCTTTGGGCCAGGGCGGCCTGAGGCAGGAGGAACAAGCTGAACAGCACCGCGAGGGTTCTCCGGATCGGGCGTCTCATGGGTTTGTGGCGCGACAGGAATCCCTGACGCATCTGACAATCTCCTACCGCTGGCCACTTCAGTCCATCCCGCGTACGGGTTAAGGCGTGAGTCCCTTGTGTCCATCAAGACCATCAAGCGACTCATCATCCCGACCCTGCCACGAGCATCCATGAACGACTGTCTGCTTCTTGCTCGGTGGACTGAACCGTCCGCATGGCTGCGTTCGGGGCACTTGTTATCTTTCAAACCCTCTTGGGCGAATTTGATTTTTAGGATTGTGCCAAGGGTCGGTCCACCCCCAACTTCTAGCAGGGTGAACTATCTATTTTATGACGACAGCCCAGTCTTTGGCGGGCACGAGGTGATGACACTTCTCGGGATCGAGGCACTCTTGTCGGAGCCGGGAGTCAGCGTCCGGTTTCTGGCGAGCGTCCACAATTCCGTCCTGCTGGAAAAACTCAAAGGTATCGCCGCCAGTTACCCCTCGCTTCAGGTCGAGCCCATACAGGCGAAATCCAGCAAGCTGGAAGGTCTGAAAAACAGGCTCCCTGGCGGAAGGGTGACCCAGCTCGCCGACCGGCTGACGGCTTGTCGCCCATCGCTGGTGGTGGCGGTCCAGGGCAACATCGAGCATTCCTCCCTGGCCCTTCTGGCAGCCCGCCGGGCTGGCATTCCCGTGGCGAGCTACATTCCGGTGCCGCATTCGCATGTTGAGATGGGAGCCAAATTCGGAGCCTTGAGGGATCTGACCACCCCCTATCTCTTCAAGCTCCCGGATCGCTTCATCACCATCTCCCATGAAATGGCACGCCGCCTTCGAGGGCGTGGCGCGGACTGTCCGATCGACATCGTTTACAACGGCGTCGATATCACCCGTTTCCAGCCTGTGGAAAAAGCTTCCGCCCGTGCCGCCCTCGGAGTGCCTGAAGACGGAATCCTCCTCGGGCTTGTTGGTCGGATCGAGTTCAAGCAGAAGCAGCAGGATCTATTGCTCCAAGCCCTGAAATCCCAGCCGGGTCTCGCCGAGCGCTTTCGTGTGGTCTTCGCCGGGGACGGTCCGGACCGGGAGGCCCTGCTTGCGATGGCCTCGGAACCTCCATTCAAGGGGAGGGTCACCGTGCTGCCGTGGGTGGATACCGCACAGCTCTATCCAGCCCTCGACGTGCTGGTGATTCCCTCCCGCTACGAAGGGCTGCCACTGGTCATGCTGGAGGCACTGGCCTGCGAAACGGCGGTCTTGGGCAGTGACCGAGATGGCATGAAGGACATTCTGCCGGAGTCCTGGCGATTTCCGCCCGACTCGTCCGCCGCACTCGGAAGTCACTTGCAACAACTCGGAATCCAACAGGAACTCTCCCCGCCCGCTGAACTGGTGGAGCGGATCCGCAATGAGATGAGCCTCCCGGCATTTTCCGATTCATTCAGGAAGACCCTTCAGTCGATGGCGGCATCAGGCAAGTGAGCCGACCCTCTTTGACACTTGCCAAATTGATTCAGAGATCGTTACCTTCTGCCAGTCGGAAGTTTCAAATCCAGTTCAGTTGCAACGTCCAACATGAATTCCATCACCAACCCGGAATCACCGACCTCAACCGAGGCAGGGGTTGATGGACCGTTCGACGCCAGTCCACGATCCAACCTCGGGCTTGGACCGGACTTCCAGACTGCTGCGGCAAACCGGAGGATCTTCAAGTTTCCCCTGCCGTTCGATCCTTTCCGACTGCTGTCGGGAATTGTCAGCCGCTGGCCTTTCATCCTGCTGTGTGTGATCGCGGCCGCATTTGCAGGGGCATCCGTGGGTCGCATGCTCTCGAGGCCCTCCTTCAGCCTCTCGGTGTCCATGCTGAAGCGCAAGGTCCCCCAAAGCATGCAGACCGGAGAAGTCGGTCAGGCTTATCGACCTGCCGACCTGAATGACCCGACGCTGCTGGCCACCCTGCTCGCGCTCGAGCCATTGGAAAAGGCCGCCCTCAGGGTCAACAATGGACTCGATGCCTCCACGGCGCGGAGATGTGTCGATGCCGCCCAACAAAAAGGCACCGACATCTATTTCATCACCTACCATTCCCCGGTGAGCAGTGAGGATGCGGTGGCCTTCCTTCAGGTTTGGGCGGAGGAAATCAACAACTACACCAGGCGACTCCAGCAATCGGATGCCATCGGAGTCAGGGACATCCTCAAGACCGAGGTGACCGATCTCGACAGACAACTGGATGGCATCAACAAGCAGATCCTCGATTTCTCGCGAGACAAGCAATTCCTGGGCACCCAGAGCCAGGTCCTCGCCGCATTGAACCAGCTCGGGCAGGTGACCCTTGAGCTTGAGAACGCGAAGTCCGCGCTCACAGCCAAGGAGGCCCAGATCAAGTCCATCACCCAGGAAATCCAGCGGCAGAGCCCGATCGAGTCCCAGATCAAGATCGCCCGCGAGGAGGTCTCCAATCTTCGCTCCACCTACACGGACGAGAATCCCCTGGTGAAGGCCAAGCTCCAGGCCATCGAATATCTTGAGGAGAACCTCAAGAACGCCAAATCCACTGGTCCCATCGAGATCGAGAGCTACACCGGCACCCCGATCGGCAACCAACTTTACCTGGATATCCTTTCGTGCCGAAACGAACGAAATGAGTTCGCGGGAAAGGTGGAAACCTACACCCGGCTGAAGGACACCGTGCAAAAACGCGTGGACGAGTTTCCCGCGATCGTCAGCCGCTATGAGGAGCTCCAGAAGGTGAGGGAAGGACTGTTGAGTTCCCGTTCGCTGCTGAACAACCGCTTGAAGGAAACCGAAATCTTCGCCTCGGGCTCCCCTGGATACTGGCAGATCTTTCAAGGCCCGAACCTCCGTGACGTCACGGCGGATTCGATGATGAAAAAGCCGGTCCTGCTGGGAGTGGTCGGGGGCTTGGGCGGGCTGTTTTTAAGCGTCGTTCTGATCCTGGTGGTCACCTCCCGTTCGAAGTCGCGGAGTGTTCTCGAATGCTGCACGGCTTGCCAGGCTCCCTTCCTCGTCCGCTTTTCCCCGAATCGTCTCACTGACCAGCCATTCGATGAACTCTGGACCCAGTGTCTTGCCGACGCATTTGCCCAGAAGAATGGAAGGCTCCTGTTCTGGTCCGGACATGCGGCGGCCAGCGACGAACGGATGTTCTGGACTCAACTGGTAGAAGCCGCAAAACGCGATGGTGGCAGCGTGCCGACCGTGATGGACCTGACACCTGACGGGCTGTGGACCGGAGATGATCTGCCTCCGGTGACCTGGACCAGCGCTGAAGGCTCGACTGCGCCACATGTTTACCGTGCCACCAAACTGCCTCCCGCGTCCGGTCGGAATCTCTTGAAGGACACCACCGAGTGGTTCTGCCTGGCATCCGGGCACGCGGACAGCTTGAAGCGGGCGGGAAGTCCCCGCGAACTCCTCTCGGTGGGGCTGCCGCCCTGCACCGGGGTGATCGCCGCCGTGGATAGCCCCAAGAGTCTGGTCCGAAGAGCTGCGGACTCACTTTCGGTCCTCGTGGCCCGCCAATTCAGTCGTCCTCCCATCACGGTCTCGACCCATGACTAGGGCCCTCATCTTCCTCACCGTTCTGACCCCGGCTCTGGCGGTTGCCCAGCAGGAGCCGGTTCCGGGCAATCAGGGAAAGCCCGCCGGGGCGGTCTCGTGGAGACAACGCTACGAGCTTGGACCTGGGGATGTGCTGAATTTCTCCCTCTATGGCCGACCGGAGCTTGATCGCCGGGGTTTGAGGATCGCTCCGGATGGCACGGTGAACTTCCTGGAGGCAAATGAGGTGTCGATCGCAGGCAAGACCATCGATGAGGCCCGCCTGATCCTTGAGCAGAAGCTCACGTCCCACTTCAAGAACCCCCGCATCATCATCACTCCCGAGGAGATCGGCAGCAAGCGATTCACCATTCTCGGAAAGGTCATCAACAAGGGAGTCTATACCCTCGACAGGCCCATGACCCTGGTGGAGGCCGTCGCCAATGCCGGCGGCATGGAGACCGGGCTTTACGAGAAAAGTACGGTGGAACTCGCCGATCTCGACCGTTCGTTCATCTCGCGGGGCGGCCAGCCGATGAAGGTCAACTTCAGGAAGTTGTTTCTTGAAAGCGACATGACGGAGAATCTGTCGATCGAGCCCGGTGACTTCATCTACATCGCTTCCACCGTGATGAATCAATTTTATGTCTTCGGCGCGGTGCGTTCACCTGGCGTGCAGGGCTTTTCGCCTGGAGCCAGCGTCGCCAGCACCATGGCCAGACGCGAGGGTCTCACCGAAAAAGCCTGGCTGGACCGCATCCTCGTCGTGCGTGGAACTCTTGACCGTCCGGAGGTGATCCCAGTCAATCTGAAGCGCATTCTTGCCGGCCAGGAGAAGGATTTCCCGCTGCTTCCCCGTGACATCGTGTATGTGGCCGACCGCCCCTGGGCCAAGGCCGAGGAGATTCTCGGACTGGCCACCCGGGCCTTCATTTCCGGCGCGACCACCGGCTGGGTGAACACCAACGTCGATCCTGTTCTCGCTCCATGAAGTCCCCTTTCCTGCGCATCGCCTTGCTTGCAGTCCCACTGATCTTCGGGAGTTGCCAGTCACACGCGCCGGATGGCTTCAAGCTGGAGGTGGAAGGTTCGGCCCAGGAACCTTCCTTCCAGAGCGTCTCGATGAAAAAGGGCATCGATCCCTCATGGCTCAAGCCACCATTGGAGCCCTATCGGCTGGGACCGGGCGATCTCGTGGAAATCGAGGTCGCGGAAGTCGGAGGAACCCTCTCAAGGACCTTCGTCATGCCGGACGGCATGGTTTACTACAACCTCGCCGGAGGAGTGAAAGCCGAAGGCCTCACCGTTTACGAGCTGTCGAAGTCTCTCAAGGAAGCCCTGATGCGGGACTACACGGACCCTCTGGTCAATGTCAGCATCGTCGAGGTGAAGTCGCGGCGATACTGGATCCTCGGGCGGGTCTTCAAGCCGGGCATTTTCCCGCTGCGACAGCCAACCACCCTGCTGGAGGCCATTTCCCAATCCGGTGGACTTTTCACCTCGCAATTCTCGGGAACCACCGAGGAACTCGCCGACCTCGACAGCAGCGTGGTGATCCGCAATGGCCGCATCCTGCCCATTGATTTCAAGTCACTGGTCTATCAGGGTAAAACCTCGCAGAATATCTATCTGCAGCACAACGACTTTGTCTATATCCCCTCCTCCCAGTCCGGAAACGTCCTGCTCCTCGGAACGGTCAAGGAACCGAAGTCGGTGGCCTTCCGCAATTCACTCTCGGTGGTGGAATGCCTCGCCTATGGAAAAGGCCCGGCTGAGGGAGCCTATCTCCGCAAGGTGGTGGTCGTCCGCGGCAGCATGACCCAGCCCAAGGTCGCGACCGTCGATGTCCAGGCCATCATCACAGGCAAGGCTCCGAACGTGAGCCTGCGGCCCGGTGACATCGTCTGGGTGCCGAGAAGCCCGTTCTCCACCCTCAGCGAAGGAGTCGAACTCGTCTTCCGCGATGCTGCGAGGACCATCGCCATCAACGAGGGCGCGGCCCTCGGGGGATCGAATCAGAAGTCCCAACTCACTTTGCCCGCAGTTTCCGCTCCTTGACCGCTGGGTCCGGGTCGATCCCGTTTCTGCGCCACCACTCCACCCTGGAAACCACCGCGCAGAGCATGATCCAGGTGGTGAGATTCTTCGTCTGGGTCAGAACCCGCTCCACCCTTCCCTGAAGATAGGTCAAGGCGAGTGCAGCCAGCAATCCCAGCAGGAAAAGGCCCAGAGGCCCCTTCCAGTACCGCATCGTCCCCCGCAGCGCGAACCAAAGGGTCAGCAGCAGAAAGACAAGAAACATCGAGAACCCCAGATAGCCGTTCTCGGCGAGCAGCAGCCAGTAAAGACTCTCGGTCAGGGGATTCGCCATGAACTGCTCCGGGTAGATCGCCCGACCACGATTGCGCTCCCAGTCCTCGAGAATGGCGGAGTATTTCTCCCCATCCGGTCGGCTGTTCGCCAGGCCGAAATTGTTCCAGCCGATGCCGGTCACCGGATGATCCGCCAGCATCGCGGCGGACTGGTTGTTCAGGGCAAAGCGCAGGTCATTCTCGGGTAGATCATCCCCCGCTCCGTGCATGCGCTCCATGAAGGTATCCATCGCCATCGCCATCGCCGCGACACCCCCGACCACCAGCACGACCGTGAAGACCGCCCGGCGGACGGTGATCCCCTGAAGAAACGAAAGCCCCACGACCAGAACCGTCCCGACCCCGAAGGCCGCCAGCGAGGCCCTGGAGACCGTCAGCAGCACCACCAGCCCCGCCGATCCGAAGGCCACCACATGCAGCATGAAATCCTTTGGCCCAGTCTGCTGGGACAGCGCCAGCCCCAGGATCGGCAAGGCCACCATGTAGGACCACATCGCCATTGGGTTCTGGTGCTCGAACCAGCCAATCACCCGGTAGGCTCCCTGCACATACCGGAAATAGAGACAGACGAGAAGCTGCAGGATCAGGGCGATCGAGAATCCACGCATGATGGCCCTGACATCCCTCACGTCGTGGACCGCGTGGAAAACTCCGGCGAAGACCAGCCCCATCTTGAGGAACTTGAATGCAGGCATCCAGACATAGAACGGATTGAGCGCCGACACGACGGACGCACAGCACACCACCACCCAGGCGATCCACACCCAAAGCCCAGGCGGCAGAATCTTGAAATCCTTCCGCTTCTCCAGATAAACCGACAGCGAGAGAGCCATCGCCAGCGCCTCGATGTAGTTGAACTCGAAGCCCTTGGCATGCCCCCGATACTTCTCGATCGAGTAAAGCATCAGGGTGAAATCCCCCGGCGGCCGCACCAGCCACCACGCCATGAAGCCAAGCAGCACCCGCCGCGCCGTGTCTCGCCCCTTCAGGTAGAATCCCAGCCCTGGTCCGATGCCGAGGTACACCACGGCGATCATCACCAGCTTGAAGATCAGCTTCACCCCTTCCATGCCCAAAGACTTCGCAGAATCCCCGCCTCCGGCAATTCCCTTTCTGAGGGATTGGGACTTCGTTGCGGTGCGGGGCCCGACAAGAGAGTCGCGAGTCCCAATGGAGCCGCGACTTTCCTGTCGCAACAAGCTCCCTTTTGGCCATTCGTCAGGTTTGCTGAGAATCCAAGTGGGCGGATCGCGCGAATGCCCCAAACCTATCGTTCTGATTTTTCACGCAACGACGCAGCGACGCAGCGACACAACAAAGACCGGAGCTGGCATTGGCTTTGATCCTAAACAGGAAAATGGGAAACCACTAAAGTCACGAAAAGCACGAAAGCAGAAGCAATGGTCGCTATCTTCGCACTCACCTGATGAATGAGTCTGAAGCGTTTCGGAACTGCCTGATTTTCGTGATGTTTCTTGAATTTCGTGGATTATATATCAGGTCTTAAGTTGGTTCGTTGGGACATTGCGCCGTCGAGTGAGACTTCCTGTCCGGATGTCCCAGTGCTGATCCGACGCTGAGCCACTTTGTCTGGTGGAGTGCAGTGTGGATTCTTGGCGAACGCATCTGCGAATCTGATGGAGAGTCCCCTTACTTGTCGCGACAGGAATGATGCGACTCCTCAACGCACATTCCGTCCTCGGTGATGACGGCGCTTTTCATCAGGCACCGCCAGCGGGAGTCAGGCTGGCGAGGGCGTCGCGGAGTCCGTTGAGGGTGACGGGCTTGGAGAGGTAGCCGTCCATCCCAGCCTGCAAGGCGGCATCGCGATCCTCCTGAAAGGCGTTCGCGGTGAGGGCGATGAGTTTCGGCCTGGAGGGCAGGCTCGCCGAAACGATCTGGCGACTGGCTTCCAGGCCATCCATGACAGGCATCTGAATGTCCATGAAAACGACATCATAGGAACCTGCAATCACGGCATCGACCGCCTTCTTGCCATCATCGACCACGACAGGCTCGACGCCCAGCCGCTTGAGCAGGAGTTTCACCACCTTCTGGTTGGTCGGATTGTCCTCGGCCACCAGCACCTTCAGGGAGGAGATGTGATCAAGCGACCCCGATGCCGCAGGCATTCCGGCAGGCTCCTGCTGCGGGACGCTGCCGGGGAACAGGCGATCAAGGATCCCGCTGATGGTGGCCGGCCAGATGGGCTTCACGGCCAGTTCATCGAAGAGTTCAGGGTGATCGGAGGGATTGAGCGACTCGGAGCTGAGAAGGACGATGCGGGTCTTGGAGGAGTTGGCCCGGCTGCGGATGAGACGGCTCATTTCAAGACCACTCATCCTGGGCATGTGATAATCGGTGAAGACCAGATCAAAGGGTCCTTCCTGATCCCAGCGTTCGAGGGCCATCGATCCACTGTCCGCCGTTTTGCAGCCGATGCCCCAATTCGCCAGCATCTCCTCCATCAATCTGAGATTCAGGGGCAGGTCATCGATCACCAGCACCTTGAGATTCTCCCGGTAGGCTGGAGCGATCTGAGGCTTGGAAACCCGGGGTTGCTCGTTCGATTTGAGAAGTTGCAGGGTCACCTCGAAGGTGGAGCCTTCACCCAGGCAGCTTCCAACGGAGATGCCGCCACCCATGAGTTCGGCAAGTCGCTTGCAAATGGCGAGCCCCAGCCCGGAGCCGCCGAAGCGTCGGGTGGTGGTGGAGTCCTCCTGACTGAACGGCTTGAAGAGGCGCTCAAGGGCCTCGACCCCGATCCCGATTCCAGAGTCCCTGACACTCAGGCGGATCTGCCACAGCCCGTCGGCTGCTTTCTGTCCGTCAACCGAGAGGGCAACGAAGCCCTGCATGGTGAACTTCACCGCATTTCCGAGAAGATTGATCAGGATCTGGCCGATGCGTGCCTTGTCGCCGACGAATGAAAGCGGCAGTCCGGGATCGATGCGACAGATCAGTTCCAGATCCTTGCCCATGACGCCGACGCGGACAACATCGAACACCTCGTGGCAGATATCCTGAAGGGAGATCACCGATTCATCCAGGTCGACCTTGCCGCTCTCGATCCTTGAGTAGTCCAACACGTCATTGATCAGTCCCAGGAGGAAGTGGCTGGAGCGGAGGATGGTGGCCGCGAAGTCCTTCTGCTGGTCATTGAGGACCGTGGTCTCCAGCAGCGAGGCCATCCCGATGATGGCGTTCAGCGGGGTGCGGATCTCATGGCTCATGGTGGCCAGGAAGGTGCTTTTGGCCCGGTTCGCCTTCTCGGCAGACTTCGCCGCATCACGTGCCATGTCCCGAGCCTTCAACAACTCTTCGGACTCCTTCACCGCCACCAGGCACAGGCCGATGTTCGAGGCCACCGAGGTCAGCACGGAGATTTCCCAAGGCTCCCAGCATCTCGCATCTCCGCCGACATCCAGCCGGAGAAAGCCCCAGAGGGTGTCGGTGACCTGGATCGGAATGACCAGAATCGAGGCTGCCCCCATCGACTCAAGATACTTCCGTTCTTCAGGGGGAAAGTCCGAGGCTGGTCCGGAGATCTCGCGTCCTGAAAGCAACTCGTCATACCATCGCGAAAGCCCACACTCGGCGAATGTCATCTCCCTGGGGTGGGCTGCCGGCCTCCCGACTGCGGTGCCTTGCTGACACCAGAAGGAAATCAGGCTCATCGCAGGCTCTCCGGTGACCGGATGAAGATAGCCGCGATACACCCCGACCATGGAGGCTCCGCTGGCGGCTCCGATCCGCGTGAGGATGCCGGCCCACAACTCGTCGAGGGCACGCGATGACAACAGGTTGGCACTGATGAAGGCCGCCGCTTCGAGCAACTTGGCCGAACGGCGCTCGTTGGTCACGTCGCGTTCGATTGCCATGAATCCGATGTGATCTCCGCCAGCATCGAACAGGGGCTGGCACTCGATGTGAATCAGATAGGGCTTGCCGGACTTGCTGTAGTTCAGAACTTCGGTTTCAAAGCCGTGCCCTGCCTTGACCCGTTCGCTCATCAGCCGTTGTGAGGGATCAGGTTCGCCTTCGAGTTGAAGGAACGAACCCGGACTTTTTCCCAGAACCTCGTCCAGCCGGTAGCCACTGATCCGGGTGAACCCATCATTCACCCACTTGATCTTCCCGGACACATCCGTGATGACCACCGCATTGTCGGTGCGCCTGGCAACGAGGGCGAGGAGGTCCAGTTTTCTCGTGTTTTCGAGAGAAACGAGATGGAACGAAAAGATCGTCAGCAGAAGACAGGCCACCGAAAGGGTCCCCCCCATGGCAGCAAGTCGGCGGGCCGCCAACGGACGCAACCAGTCACGAGCCGGATAATCCACCCCAATGGCCGCCACCACACGGCTGCCGTCGCGGTCATAAACCGGCACGCCTGCGGTGAACCAGACTCCCCACTGATCCGAGTAGGGGCCCTTCAGCGAGGAGTTCCCTTGAAACGCATCCTTCCACTGCATGAGATTCTTCGTCACCACCTGGCCGGGGGGAGAAAAATCGTCTGATTGGGGATCCTCGGCATCGACCAGGAAGACGGACTTCTCCGCCCTCACCGCCACCAGATAAACGAATCTCGACGAGGGCAGGGAATTCCGTATCTGCACCAGCTTTGACCGGGTGCTCAGATAGGACTCGTTGGAAAGATCATCAACGTTGCCCTGAATCCGAACAACGGAGGTTTCATCAAGGCTCGAAGTCCCCAGCTTGATCGCACTCAGCAGGGTGGTGGTTTGTTCGGCATAGGCCTGCTTTCCCAGCCAATCCGACAACCAGGCACCATATCCAAGGGCCAGTCCGAAGGCCGCTACGGCCAATCCCACACTGAAGCTGCCCCGCTTTCCCAAGCCCGGCAGCATCAGGCCGAAACGCTCACCCGATTGCCACATCGAAGCTGCCAGGATCATCGAAGCCAGGGTCGCCGCAACGAGCATTCCAAGCATCGCCAGGCGCGAAGGGGAATCGCCGAGCCCGTCGGCGTCGAAGGTGACCCCCACCATGTTCGGATTCAACTGGACCATCACGATGAGGCCCATGCCGAGAGCCAACGTAATCCGGAGCAGCATCCCACCCCATCTGAACTTGGGAATCCGGTCCGCTCCGATCAGCCAGCCTGAGCTGCAGGCCAACGCGATCGCCGGAAGATACAGCATCGAAGCCTTCGATGGATCGAGCACCAGCAACAAGCAGGTCCCCCCCACCGCCGCGGCTGCAAACCACTTCAAGCGCCGAGACAGGCGGAGCCTCTGCTCGAGACTTGAGATGCAGAACGCGGCAAGCATCGCGACCGAGACTGGAATGAGCAGCACGCGACCAGAGGCTGAGGAACCGTTGCCCGTTGCGAAATCGAGCATCGCGGTCCATCCGATTCCCGCCAGGGAAAGCAGCGCGACCACCAGAGCCAGCCACCTTGTTTCATGGCGTCGCTGCCGGTACGACAGGAAGGCTCCGAATGAAGCCGCCAGAAGAAAGAGTCCGATTGCAAATATCAGATAATCCATGTCGGGGCGCTATGAACAACCTTGCCTGTAAATCCTTGAAAACACGCGAACGGGATGGCGAAAAGCGGCTTCAAACACAAGGTCAATTGACAACCCCTCCGAACCCTTCGAGCCGGGAGGTGCCATGGAACCAGTTCCTGTGGGTGTCCGACGATGAACCATCCCACTAGCGGGTCATTTCACGAAGGGTTCGATGGCCGAATGCGAGGATCGGCAAGCTGGCCAGCAGCCCCCTCCATGCCAAGCCCACAAAGCCGACATCCGATTTGATCGGGGCGAAAAACAGCAGAACTCCCAGAACCAGCAGAAAGCCCCCGAGCGGCAGCAGCGTCCCACGCGCATGGCCAGCGAGAAATCTCCCGAAGCCAAGTGAGAGACGTTTCAAGGTCAGGGGAACGACAAAGCTCCACCCGATCAGGAAGGTCGGAACGAGGGTGCCGATCGCCACCCCGATCACGCCGAACTTGTGAGCCAGGATCACGCTCAAGACCAGATTTGCAACGGCATCACCCACCGAGATCCCGAGCAGCGCCTTTTCGTCGCCACACATCATCAGCACCCGCTTCGAGGAACTGTTGGTCAGCAGCGAGCTGTAGATCGTGAAGGTCAGGATTTGACCCACCCAGAAGGTCTCGGGCGGCACCTCCTTCAATCCGGTCAAAAGCGCGATCAGGGCCTCCAGATAAACCGCCGACAGCAGGTAGGCGGGAGTGACCAGCATGAAGGTGAGTCGCGAACTGCGGATCAGGAGTTCACGCAGCCCCTCGTCATCTCCCCTCGCCTTCAGGTCGGCGGCTGCAGGCGAAAGCGCCGCCTGAAGCTGGACGCTGAAAAGATTCAGCATTTCCGCCATCTTGTAGCCGGCCTGATAGACTGTGACCGCCGCCACGCCCACGATCATGGAGAGCACGAGCTGGTCGCTCTTTGACATGATCAGGTTGCTGAAGGTGATGAGATAGGCAGCGATCGAAAAGCCGATCTGGGCCTTCACCGCACGCCACTCGAAGAGCCCCGGCGAGAGCGACAAGCCCGGAATGTGGGCCATGGCCATGAAGGCTGCCACCAGATTGGGAAGGGCGCTGGTCGCCACGCTGACGGCCATCAGCGTGCTGAATGACCAATGGGCGTGCATGCCCCACATCAGGCCGCCGAAGTTCAACAAGGTCGCCACGAGGTTGACCCAGTTCGCCAGATCGATCCGCTGGAGGCCTCTGAGAATTTCGGGAAAGAGCCCGAGCGGAAACATCACCGCCAGTCCCACGAAGAAGATCGTGTAGGCCTTCTCAAATTCGGCCCGGTCGGGGGATGCCACCTCCACTGCCCCGATGAATCCGCTCCTCGCCGCCAACAATGCCACCATCAGCACGATCCCGACGCCGACAAAGGTCCAGAAGATCGTGGAAATAAGGCGACTCAGTCCTGCGATGTCGCCGCTGGCGGTCTTCTCGGCCACCGCCTTCTGTGCGGTGAAGCCAAAGCCGAAATCCAGCAGGACTCCGTAGCCGAAGAGGGACCAGAGCAACGACCAGAACCCGAATTCAGATGGCTTGAAGGACTGGAACATCTGCCTGAACAGCACCAGGCCCACGAGCATCCGCACGATCACCCCCACATAACTGCTGAAGGTGTTCTTCCAGAACCGCTTTTTCCATTCCGCCATGATCAGTTCTGCTGCTGGTTGTTCAGGGTTTGCCGATAAGCTCCGGCCGCAATCTCCGCGTGAGCCTTCCAGGTGAAGCGCGAGGCCCACTCGATGCCCTGCTCCTCGCGTCGCTTTCGTTCGATTGGATCCATGGTCGAAACTTGTCGCATCGCAGCCTCGATCGACTTCGTATCGAGACCATCAAACAGGATTCCCGCAGGACCGGACACCTCGGGAAGGCTGGTCGAGTCCGAGGACGCCACCCGGGTCCCACAGGCCTGCGCCTCCAGCAGCGGCAGGCCGAAGCCCTCCATCAGCGAGGGAAACACCAGCGCGTCCGCCGCCGCATACCACAAGGCGAGCTCGGCGTTGTCCACGAAGCCTTCGAGACGGATCCGCTCGCGGACCGGAGAAGCCGCCACGGCCGCTTCGACGACTTCCGATCCATGCCAGGGTGCGCCGGGAAGAACGAGATCACCCTCAAAGTCTCCCGCAGCCGCCAGATTGGAAAAGGCCTCGATCAAGCGAACGTGGTTCTTGGCAGGATGCTCGAGTCTCGCGACAAACAGGAAAAATGGACGGTCGAGCCGCTTGCGGATGCGGAACGCCGCGATGTCTTCCTGCGTTTGTGGCCGGAACTGGTCGTGATCAATCCCGTTCAGCGCGGTCTGGACCTTTCCTTCCTCCACGCCCATGAACCGGATCACATCCCGGCGCGTCATTTCGCTGACGGCGAGGATGCGGTCCACCCGTCGGGCGATCCATGGCACCAGGACCCGGCCAAACCAACCACGATAGGCATCGTACTTGTCCCTCAGGATGAACGGAGCACAGTCATGGATCGTCGCCACCTGGGGCACCGGAGAAAACGCCAGCATCCGTCGATAACTGGGAATGTGGACGAGATCGAAACGGCCTCGCTTCAAGACTCCGGGCAGCAGCGCCTGATGCCACAAAAGGTTCAGCGGGCCACGGGAAAAGCGCGGGGGAATTGAAATCCATCGCTCATCCTTCAGAAAGGGAAACAGGTGGCGGTCCTCATCCATCCCGGCCAGATGGAGTTCGACGTCTGGATGCCGCTCCACCAAGGCCGCTGCCAGAGAGATCACATACCGGCCGACACCGGAGCGCCCGCCCTGGATCATGCCTGCTGACAGAAGCACCTTCATGCAATCTCCTTCCATTCTGGCAGGATGGAATCGACCCTCAACAGGCGGAGGATTTCCCTCACGTCAGGACGTGGTCGCCACAGCAGAAGGTCACCGGCCTTTGCCAGCATTCGCTTGTGAACCCGGATCAGGGCACCCACCGCTCGGCTGTCGATGAAGTCCACCTGCTCCAGGTCGATGATCAGTCTGTTCGCACTTCCCGCCGCATGATCGAGTGCCTCCATCATGGCATCAAGGTGGATCGCGTCGAGAGGATGCTGGAAGGAAACCTTCACCGCGCCCTCGTCATCCGCCGCCGAGGAACTCGACAGCAAGCGGCCTGCCGTCACCCGCTTCAGGGCCTCGGACTCGCTGGCCATGATCGTGACCAGCGAAGCCATCTGCGCGGAGGCCAGTGCCTCACTCATGAAGTCGGATGGGGAGACAATGAACAGGTCCACACCCTCCGCCCGGCACTTGCGGATCAGCACAACCAGTCGGCCCAGCCCGCCGCTGTCCATGAAAAGAATGCCGGAGCCATTCAGCAGGACCGGTCGATCCACGTGATCGGGCAAGGGAGCTCCCTCCATCCTGCCTTTCTCCAAGGATCCCTCCCAGCGAAGATGGATCACATCGGGTGCGGAAATCGGGGCGATGGGACTGATTCCTGGCTTGAAACGCTGACGGCGCGACTGAAGACGCGCCTGCTTGAATGTCGCCTTGATGATGAACAGGAGATCCTTCGAATACCTCGCCACCAACCTCTTTGGATTCCCTGCCATCCTCCAGAACCACTCCATGCCGGTCTTCTGCATCCAGAGTGGAGCACGGACCTGCTTGCCGGTGATGAAGTCCAGGCTGGCCCCGACTCCGATGCTCAGCGGGATTCCAGTCTCCGAATGATTGGCGAAAATCCAGCGCTCCTGCTTGGGGCAGCCGAGACAGACCAGCAGAAGCTTCGCCCCACTCTCCTTCATCCGGCGGCAGATCGACTCATTGTCCCACTCGACCACCGCCCCCATCGCGGGAGCGTCACAACCCGCCACCCGAAGACCGGGATAGCGTTGTGCCGCGATCTCTCCAGCCTGCTTCAAGGTCTCCAGATCCGATCCGAAGAAATAGACCGGATGACCTTCGTGAGCGCAAAGCTCCAGCAGCTTCGGCACCATGTCAGAACCTGCCACCCGCTCCTTGAGAGGATGCCCGAAGATCCGGGACAGCCAGACCAGGGGCATGCCGTCACAGACGACCCGATCAGCGAAGTACACGATTTTTCTCAGGTCAACGTCCTCGTCCGCCTGCGCGGTGAAATCCACGTTCGCCGTCACCACATAACGTGGGGTTTCCCCCTCCATCATCTCCCCGCATTCCTCGATGATCTCGTCCAGCGAGAGATCGTGGAATGGCAGGCCTAACAGCACTACAAGTGGTGGCTCCATCTTCATGATTGGGTTCCGTTTAGGAGTTGGTTGAGTCGGTCTGCCAGGGTCCCTCCGAGGGACTCCCAAGTGTAAAGTCGCTTGATCGTCGCGCAACCCTGCCGCCCATGGGCTTCGCGCAGGTCCTTGTCCCTGATGTAACGGATCACACAGTCGGCAAACTCCTGCGGCGCATCCCCAAGAAGCAGCTCCCAATCGTGATGGAGCTCCAGGCCTTGGGCACCAAGGGTCGTGGATACCACCGGATTCGCCATGGCCAGCCCCTCGGCGATCTTGAGCCGTGTTCCGCCTCCGATCCGCAGCGGCACGATCTGCATCCAGGCTTTCTGGTAGTAGGGCCTCACATCGGGAACCTCTCCGACAAACTCGACACCTGGCCGATCCACGAACGAGCGGATCAGCGGAGTGGGATTCTTTCCGACCAGGATCACCTTGTAATCCGGGCACTGGGCGAGGATCCGATCGTGGATGGACTCAAAGTACCACTTCAGACCATCGACGTTCGGGGTGTAGTCGAGGGCCCCGCAGAAAAGAGCACTTGGCTCCCGGGTCGGCATCGGTGGCCAGGCTTCGGCATCAAAAAACGTGGTGTTCGCCCCGTTTGCCAGAACGAAGATCCCGTCATCAGGCGCGCCCTTGTCCAACAGGAAGGTCTTGTCGTCAGGGCCGCAGACGATCATCTGCGAGAGTTCCGTCCACATGCGACGCTCCAGGCGGATGATCTTGGAAAGGTTCTCGCGACGCTTGAAGCGCTCCAGCCCCCGCAGGTCGAGTGTGGCAAGCTCCTCGGTCTGGAAGAGCCAGTCCACCCGGCTGCGATCCATCACTTTCACGGGGTGATCGGGAAAGAGCTCCTCGACATAAGGCCATAGCACGAGGTCGCAGAACCAGATGAAGTCATACTGCTTCCCCTCCTTGAACTCCTTCAATGCCCGCAGCACCTCATCCGACCACCAATGCCGGACGGTCACCGGTGCCGGATTGAGAAGACGATCCGTCCAGAACGCCGCCCATGGCGGATGCTGGAAAGGCTCGAAGCGCACACGATGGCAGAACCCTTCGAAGCGCCCGAGGCTTTCCCCGTCCTCAGGCTCCGAAGAGAGGCAGAAAAGATCGACCTTGAAGCGTGCGGCGACCTGCTCGGCGAGGTGGTACACGCGCTGGTAGGTCCCACGGCGCAGCGGCCACGGCACGTAAGGAAGGATCATCAAACAGCTTTTCATGATTCTAACAGTAGTGCTGCCACCAGCAGAAATAGGACCCCGCAGCAGAATCTTTATGCACCGGCATGAAATCGTGCGCACGGGACGGGGAAACTCCGTCAAGACCGAGCAGGCATGGCAGCGCCCGCATCAGCGCACCGCGCGGGTAGTCGCTCACCGGGCGAAGGCAACCGCCCCTCTTGAGTTGATCGCGGACCGCCAGCGCCAGATTCCGCCAGGCCGGAAGCCGGGGAAAAACCTTCGGCAGGTCGAGGTAGCGCTCAAGGGTGAGGGAGGAAATCCCCAGCCGAACGGATTCCACGCGAAGCAGCACCTTCAACCAGGCCTCACCAAGACGCTCGGACTCTCTGGCGTGACCCTCTCCCTCAAGTGACTCCACCACCGGCCTGAACTTATACTCCACCGCTTCGGCGTGCCAGGCATGCAGAACCTCAAGCTCCTCGGGCAGACGAATGGCCGCAAAGCGTCGTCCCCGCTCCCGGCATTGCGGGACGTAGAGACCTTCCAGACAGAGCCAGGCATCGCCCAGCGCCAGCTTCAGCTTCGCCTGGTTGCGGGAAACAAACACCGGATCAGCGGAGTGAATCGTCCGTGAAAAAAGAAGGCCGCTGCCCCGGTTCCACAATAGCCGCGCCGCATCCTCCACTCCCACCTTGCTGAAGTTCTGGTCACGTGCGAGTTCCGCCAGAAAGTCACCATCTCCCGCCACCACGAAATGCCCGCCGACCAGATCCGCGAACATCATGGTCTCCAGGCCGTGGTAAACATCGGACTTGGGCAAGCGCTTGATCTCGACATCCGCCCCGAGGCGCTCCGTTTCCTCGCGCTCAAGTTGGCGGCACCATTCCACCAACGCCGGCTCATCGGGAGTCTCACTGAACAGGAAGTAGTCCAGATCGTTGAACAGGGCCGGCCCTTCCGACAGAAGCGCCACGCCACCCTCACCCCGACCGTATCCGCCACCCAGCACCAACGCCTGGGCCTGGCCGGCGATCGAGGTCCACGACTCGCGAACACGCTCGAAATGACGTCGAAGGCTCTCTTCCAAGGTTGGAAAACTTCCTTCAAAAAACGGCTTCGACATGGCGGATGAAAGGTTGGAGGGAGACCTCAGGCCTTCGACTCCAGCTTGAACAAATGGCTGACCCTCAAAAGCTCAAGCAGGGTCATCACCTCCGGAGAGACCCCTTGAAGCACCACCGGACGCCGCTCCTCCGGGAGCAGGTTGTTGAGATGCAGCAAGGCTCCCACACCGGAGCTGTCGATGAACGACACCAGGCTGCAATCCACGGACACCGT
>JAIYDT010000567.1 GCA_027487355.1 Verrucomicrobiaceae bacterium | reverse complement strand
GTTGCAGTTGTGTTAGCTAACCCAATAAACAGTCGCGGAAGAAACCGCGTGAACAACAAGATGCCTGAGGCTGCCTTGGAGGCCGAAGGATGGGGAAACAGCATGATTGAAGCGTACACAGGGAATCACACAGGCCACAGGGCGACTCGCAACCGCCTGAAGGTTATTACAGCCCCGTAAGAGTTTCATGTGGAAGGAGATTCACTAACGTTATGGAGAATCCAGCACCCGAAGACGCGCTATTGGCAAGTGTCCAAGGTTCCACCGGGGTCGATCAAGACCGTGGCATGTGTGAAGAGAAGCGAATCGATGACCGTCCTGCGGAGGGCGGCACCTTGAACTCGGGACGCCGGATGGCCCCGTTCGTTGGAGAGATATACCTTCAACGATCCAACGACTTCCAACCCACAGAAGGGGTCGCCAAAAGCCATCAGGAATCAGACCTGCCAATAGTAGTCAGAGACGGTAACACCGATCACACTGCTTCACTGGGTTACGCCGGTGCAAGCATGGCGAAGGATCAGGCAGGAATGCAACGCGGACAAAGCACCCACGCCAGAGGAAGGAATACCCTCGATGAAAGCGTGTCTCGCACCCTGTCCGCACTGGGAACCAAAGCGGAAAAGGACCCGAAACATCGTTTCCGGGGACTCGCCCGCCTACTCGACCGGCAGATGCTCGGCGAGGCATTTCGCAGACTCAAACGCAGGGCTGCACCGGGAATCGACGGTGTGACTCATAGCGGGTATGCCGAGAACCTCGACGAAAACCTGCGGGCATTGGAATCGCGCTTGAAGCAAGGGAACTACCGAGCCCAACCCGTCAAACGCCGGTGGATTGCCAAAGCGGGAAGCAGTAAAATGCGACCGTTAGGCATCCCCGTATTGGAGGACAAGATCGTACAGCAAGCCGTGAGGATGATCCTCGAACCCATTTGGGAGAACGACTTCGTTGATGCAAGCATCGGTTACCGTCCCGGACGCAGTCCACGCCTGGCCACCCAGGAATTGGGTGAGGCGCTGCATGATGGCAAACACCGGTGGGTCGTCGAAGCGGACATCAGAGGGTTCTTCGATCACATCAATCACGACTGGCTGATTCGAATGCTGGAAGAACGCATCGCTGACCGCAGCCTGATCCGTCTCATCCGCAAATGGCTCAAAGCCGGAGTGACAGAAGAGTTAAACCACTGGTCTCCTTCCTACGAGGGAACGCCCCAGGGAGGGATTATCTCACCCCTGTTGGGAAACATCTATCTTCACTTCGTTCAGGACCTGTGGATCAAGAAGGACATCGCCAAGAAAAGCAAGGGAAGCGTGCTGTTCCGGCGTTATGCGGATGACAGCATCGTTTGTTTCGAAAGGAAAGACGATGCCGAGGCCTACCTGAAGGCACTGCCCGAAAGGCTGGCCAAGTTCGGACTGCAACTCGCCGAGGAGAAGAGCGCGCTGGTCAAATTCAACCGGTGGGAAGGGGAGAGCAGCGGGAAGTTCACCTTCCTTGGCTTCGACTTCTACTGGGGGAAAAGCCGGCACAATCCGAACTACTGGCGGGTGAGGCGCACCACCGACGCGAAGAAGTTCCGAGGAGGACTTGCCGCGCTCAAAGACTGGCTCAAGCGATCGCGAAGCCGTCCGCTTCCCGAAATCGTCGCCACACTCAAGAGCAAGCTACAAGGCGCTTGGAGATACTATGGTGTGATCGGCAACTCTGAACGCCTCTGGGACTACGCATGGAACGCCAAGCGATTGGTTCACAAGTGGCTCAACCGCCGCAGCCAGCGGCGCAGTTACAACTGGACCACGTTTAATGAAGCCTGGGAGCGGTGGGAAATCCCGCCACCCCAGATCTTCGAGCAACCCTGGCCGCAGACTCGACAAACCCATCCGCACCCCGTAGGAAATGTCCACCCCATTAGAGTTCAATCATGATCGAAGTTCCACCTGCGCGCATTCCTGAGGAGCCCGGTGCGGTAATTCCGCACGCCGGGATCTGCGAGGGGGGCGTCGGGCAACCGACGTCTCTACCTTGATCTCTCAGAAAATTCCCGCACATGAATGACGACGACGCGATCAAGCAGTTTGGGCTCCCATCATCCCCAGCGCATCGCGCCGCAATCCGCTCTGCCTTCGAAGCCGAACTCATTAAGGAAGCAGCAGAGGAAGGTGACCACGAGCTGATCAAGTGTCTATCCGCTCAACTTTTTTCGATCGGCAATGTTGAGGATTCACTGCTCATCTGGCAGGTAAAGTCCGACAGCTTCGACTTGATGTGCGGACTTGATGTTCAGTTTTTGTGTGGAGCAGGAGTGGAGGCCACCAAGGATTTTTTGAGGGAAGTGGATACGGAGCCAGGTACCGAGGCGCTCAAGTATCTCGATGAGTGCATTGAGGCTGGGGATTTTGACGATTGGAGTCCGCAGAAGTGGATCAGCTACTACCGCTTCTACTACCGCCTTGATTCGGAGCCACCTCCTGACATGTGATCAAAGAGCCAGAGAACAAGCCGCATCGTGCAACCACTACCAGCCGTTCAGTTTCGATGATTTCCCGTAACTACAACCCTAACCCCTGATCGACGCTCGCCGCCGCTGGTAGTGGTGCATGCGCTCATCGTACGCCAGAAAAATCAAGATGAGTAACGCCGCTTCACATGCTCATGCGTTTTATCGGCAGGTTGCTCGTGAGATGAGAGTTTGGACAATCAGAGATGAGAGTGGATTCCCGGCACCGAAGAACTCCGAAGGCAAGAGGTCTCAGCCTTTCTGGTCGTCCTTGTCCCGCGTTCGGCTGATCATCAAGAATGTTCCCGACTATTCGGGATTTGAGCCCCACGAGATCGCTTTGGAGGCGTTCCTCGACCGGTGGCTTCCAGGTCTGAAGCGGGACGGCATTCTCATCGGGGTGAATTGGTCAGGCGATCGCGCCAAGGGTTACGATCTGGACTCAGATTGGGTCCGCTCTGCGATCGACGCTCAGACCCGGAAAACCGAAGGCGAGCAAGCAGTGGATGGCAATCCCCACTAGTCTAAAGCCTGATCCGCATCAAGCTCCACGCCAGCCCATCAGCAACCGCCTTCGGAAAGGGCTTCCAGGCCGAACTGACTTTGAAACGGGTCAAAATCGTCACGCAATGGCGACAAAAGAGCCAATCTTTCTATTGGCATTATCCAATTACTGTTTCAATTTAAGACGCTTGAAAAAAGGGCAACCCTCTTAACAGCACTATCCCAATGAAAAAAACACTAATTCTGTCCCTCATGGTGTCACTCGTTGCATCCAATGCACAAGCGGTGGTCATCTTCCTCAACCTGACCGGCACTGCCGGTGCCGGACTCTTGCCTGGTAACGAAACACCCAGCATCCTCACTGGTGGCTCCGGCGGCGAGATTGCCAACACTGTCGGTATCACTTACGACACCGACACCAACGTTCTCGACCTGACCAACGTCGGCTGGGGAAGTAGTCAAGGTTTCACCAACATGTCGAGCCTGGTCACCAATCAACACATCCACGTTGCTGCCAATGCGAACGGCAACACCGGACTTGGTGATTTTACCGGTACGGGTGGCGTGGCTGTCCAACTGAACCGGTCGACAAACGCGATCACAGGTGGTGTTTTCACCAACCCAGTGATTGATTTTGACACGGCGACGTTCAATGGCGCGTTTGCGTCGTTGACGGTGGATCAGAAAGAAGCGCTGCTCCTCGACGGGAAGATGTACATCAACATCCACACTCAAACCAACGGTGGTGGAGAAATCCGTGGGTTCCTCGTTGTGCCTGAGCCATCCACTTCTCTACTGGGAGCGGTAGCCCTGGGTGCCTTGGCGATCCGCCGTCGTCGCGCTTGATGCCTCGCGAAAACTGATCCTTTACCCAGCCCGGCATTTCGCAAGAAATGCCGGGTTTTTTGTGATTGATGCTCACGGTCTCATTCCTCAGATGAGTGCGAAGTTCGTCACGATTCCCTATTCTTTGGGACCTCTCTGATCCGCACCGAGGAATGTGTGCGGACCCTGATACACCTGCAGCCGGAGAGGTGAGGAGTTGCGACATTCGTTTCGCAACCCCTGGCCGTGAGGGGGAAATCCCCAAACTCCTCACTCGATCGCCTTCAGGATCTGCCTGCGGAGTTCCACGGCGTCCAGCTCACCGCTGTGCTTCCAGAGGATCTTGCCGC
>JAIYDT010000123.1 GCA_027487355.1 Verrucomicrobiaceae bacterium | reverse complement strand
TCGGTGAAGCGGAAGGCGAAGAGCATCGAACCGCCGTGGCAGAGGACCCAGCCGTCCTGTTCCTTGCGCAGGACGATGGCTCCGGTGGTGGTGAACGGGGCGCGACTGATCCAGAATCCATAGTCGTCCGGCACATCATAGACCCCGACGAGCGTGCCCTCGTGCTGCATCGTCTGGCAGTAGGGATTTTCTCCGTAGGCGAAGGCGTTGCCGATCTTCTCGTTCGGCCGACGCCGGCTTTCCTGGAGGACGGTGAAGGTACTCGCGTGCTTGGGGCTTTCCCATTTCAGCATCGTGCGACGGCATTCCTTGAAGAGAAATGAACTGAAGGGTGACTCATCCTCACGTTGACTGGCGAGGCCATATCCCTTGGTGAACCAGGCGATCTTCCTTACAATCTCGCCGTGACTTGGCCAGATATGGTTGGCCAGAACCGTGCGCTCATCGGGCAAGGAGGCCTGCCAGCGACCGAGATAAGCAAAGTCGATCGCCTTTCCAGGATGCGCCAGCCAGTAGGCCTGTGGGGCGGAGGCGAGATTGAAGGGCTGACGCGAGCCGTAGAGCAGGAAGGCCATGCCGCTGGTGGGCGAGGACGAGTGCGGGCTGAGGTTGAGCGAACCCCAGTACTTGCCGCGACCGGCGGTGCTGATGTGGTAGCCGTCGTGCCAGTGCGCACCGGTGTGGATGAGCATGAAATCGAGCGTCATCCTTGCCGCCTTGGCGAGTTCGGGGTCCTTGCTGAACTCGGCGACCATGCGGGTCGGGCCGAAGTCGGTGCCGTAGTAAACCGGGGCATCATACTCGCTGGCGTTGCGGTAGCAGGTCTCGGTGAACTGCCGCATGAGGTAGCCGCGACAGAGCGACATGATCTTCTTCGAGTCGTTTCCGGAAAGGTCCTTGAGGTCCGGCCATTCCTGGGCGGCAAGGTAACCGGCCCCACCGCGCATGAGCTCGTAGTTGAGGGAAACGCCGATCGGTTTCGAGTAGTTCCAGTTCACGGCGATCCGCTTGATCTTGTCGCGCATGGCCGGAGTGAAGGCCTCCTTTTTCAGGAAATAGGCATGCACGACCGCATGGAGATTGAAGGGATCGGTGCGGGCCTTGATCGTGGCATCGAGCATCTTGTCGATCGAGAGGCGGGTGCCTTCCGGATCGACTCCGAGCTGCAAGCGAGCGGCGTAGTAGGGCATCGCCTCCTTCGGGAAATTCGGGTTGTTAGGTTTCGCCGCCGCGAGGTAGCGGATGAAGGTCGAGCTGCGCTCTGCGTACGAGGTCCCGGCATTCAAAGGCGAAGGCTCGTCGGCGAGCAGGGTGGTGGTGCAGGCCGCTGTTAAAAAGAGCCCGCGTATCATCTGCGCAATCATGAGAGAAGTTGTCTGGATTACGCGGAGACTGCCAGAAAACCTTCATGCAAATCCTGGACCTTCTGAGAGGCTGTCTGGAAAGTTCGAAAGACTCGTTTCAACCACAATGGTAGCGCAGCGGACATGGACGAGCTTCCTAATTCAATCTCTCGTCAAATGAACAGGATGGACACAGATCAAAACCTCGATTGAAAACGTTGAAATGGGTTCATTCTGCCAGAAGAAAATCCTCTTTCATCCGCGTTAATCCTGTTTATCCGTGGTTGAACAACTCTTTCGAATACCTCAGAAACCATCTGATTGGGCGGTGGTTTTCGCCAGATTGACAGGCGTGTCCGATGAGATCCTGGGGCTGATCGATCCCTCATCCTTCAGCCCCACTCCACTGATCGCGTTCTGCCGCGAGGCGCAGAGGAGTTGATGCAGGCGAAAGGCGGCGGCCTCTGGAGGCAGGCCTTCGGGGCGGATGTTCGAGACGCAGTTGCGATCAGCATCGGTGAGGCCGGGACGCGGTCGATGGGTGAAATAGGCCCCGAGGCTGTCCGGCGAACCGAGCCCGGGACGCTCGCCCAACAGCATGAGCGAAAGCCGCGCACCGAGCAGATGGCCGATCTCATCCTGAATCGCGACCCGACCATGGCGGACGATCACGATCGGACCAAGCCTCCAGCTTTCATCGAAGCGCGGCAGCAGATGCTTCAGCAACTCCGGCACCTGGCGATGCGCGGCGTGGCTGGAAAGTCCGTCGGAAACGATGACCACGAGATCACAGTCGTCCACAGGCCGATGATCTGTTAGAGATTCTCTGGAAGCCTCATCAAGCGAACGTCCATGATCGGGACGCAGCAGGTAGTCGGTGCGGTCCTTCGCGCGGCTGCTCACCACGACGATGCCCTCATGCAGCGGACGAATCTCCGCCGCGAGCGAGTCGGGATCGAAGGGCGCGTGGACCCCATCGCGGGCCAGCGCATGGGACAACCGGAAATCGAGCAGGGCATTCGTCGGCATGCTGCCTCCCGCGCGACCGAGGGCGATGCGGGCGGCGGTGAATTTCCTCAAGTCGGTCCAGGGGTCCTGCATGGTCAGGAGAAAAGGTTGCGGGTGCCGGATTCGAGAAGGCCGTGCTGCGGCGTGATCGGGGCGAGGCGGTTCGACTTTCCGAAGATCCTCATCTTCTCCAGCCACGCCTCGAACTCCGGCGCGGGCTTCAAATCGAGGACCTGGCGGAGGTAGTGGCTGTCGTGAAAGGAGGTCGATTGGTAGTTCAGCATCACGTCGTCCGCGCCGGGGACGCCCATGATGAAATTGCAGCCCGCCATTCCCAACAGGGAGAGCAGCGTGTCCATGTCGTCCTGATCGGCTTCGGCGTGATTCGTGTAGCAAACGTCGCAACCCATCGGCAGGCCCAGCAGTTTTCCGCAGAAATGATCCTCCAGCCCGGCGCGGATGATCTGCTTTCCATCGTAGAGATACTCCGGCCCGATGAAGCCGACGACCGTGTTGACCAGCAGCGGCGAAAACTCGCGGGCCACGGCGTAGGCACGGGTCTCGAGCGTCTGCTGGTCGCAGCCATGATGGGCGTTCGCGGAAAGGCAGGAGCCCTGGCCGGTTTCGAAATACATCACGTGCTCGCCAACCGTGCCGCGTTTCAACGAAAGCGCCATCTCACGCGCCTCGCCCAGCATCGCGAGATCGATGCCAAAGCTGCGGTTCGCGGCCTCGGTGCCGGCGATCGATTGGAAAACGAGATCCACCGGAGCGCCGAGCTCCATGCAACGCATCGCGGTGGTCACGTGGGTGAGCACGCAGCTCTGCGTCGGGATTTCATACTCGGTGATGATGCGGTCCATCAGCCGCAGCAACTCGATGCACGCGGCCGGGCTGTCGGTGGCGGGGTTGATGCCGATCGTGGCATCGCCGCAGCCGTAGAGCAGGCCATCGAGGATCGAGGCGGCGATGGCCTTCGGGTCGTCGGTCGGGTGGTTCGGCTGGAGTCGGACGCTCAAGTGCCCGGGCAGCCCGATCGTGTTGCGGAACCTCGTCACCACCCGGATCTTGCTGGCGACGAGGATCAGGTCCTGGTTGCCCATGATCTTGGAAACGGCGGCGACCATTTCCGGAGTGAGTCCCGGGGAAAGCGCGGCGAGCGTTTCACCATCGGTCTCGTAGGCCAGCAGCCAGTCACGGAACTGCCCGACTGTTAGATCCGCCACCGGGGTGAAGGCCGCCGCATCCTGTCGATCCACGATCAGCCGCGTGACGGCATCGTCCTCGTAAGGAATGATCAGGTCTTCGACCAAGCGCTTCAAGGGCACCTCCGCCAACAGCATCTGCGCGGCCACCCGCTCCTCGGCATCGCGCGCTGCGACGCCAGCCAGCTCATCGCCCGAACGCTTCGGCGAAGCCTTGGCGAGCAAGGTTCTCAGGTCAGGAAACGAATGGTGTCGGGCACCGAGCTTGAGCGTGAAGGCCATGGGACTAACTCATGGATCGAATGCAGGAAACACGCCAGCACGGAGAAAAGACAGGGGAAGGCTTGGGCATCGGGGAGGAGTTTCTGGTCCAATCTTTGCCGCGAGCGGGTCAGCTTTTCCAACAGGAGCCTCGGAGCGGAACTCCAGATCGATGCCACCCGGTTCACGAAAGTTCACGAAATCAGAGCACCTTGCCAGAAAGCCAATGGGGATCGACCAAGGAAGTTTCGAGTTGGCATGGGTAAAGAGCTTCGATTCCGGCATCCATTCTGTCTGTCCGAGGAATCCGAATATTCATATCTGATCGATTCGTAATATCTCGTGAGTTTGGTGGTTCGTGCGCTGGGATTCAAGTGGATGGGTTCAGTTCGTCGCGGCGGAGGGGGCGGACGTCGATTTCATGGTCGTCGGTGATCTTCGGGAAACCGGGAAGGGTGACCTCCATGCGGAGTTTCCAGACGATCTTGTTGGAGTCTCCCTTGAAGGTGGGGACAGCGCTTTCCGGGAGCTTGATGGCCACGGGGCGGTTGGCGGCGATCGAGTTCAGGGAGAGGTCGGCGAGGACTTCGTCATGGAAGAACGAGGTGGCACTGGACCGGCTCTTTCC
>JAIYDT010000547.1 GCA_027487355.1 Verrucomicrobiaceae bacterium | reverse complement strand
GTGACCCGACCATCGGTGTGGCCTGCGCCTTTCGCGAAGACGTAGCGATAGGCGTAGCCCTTCTTCTTCAACTCGGCGGCCATGCGCTGGTTCGCCATGACCCAGTTGTGGAGCGAGGCCTCGTCGCGATCGTGGCCGTTGTCGTTTTCACTGACCTCCAGCCACACGCGGATCGGCTTCGCCGGGGTCTTGGCGATCAGGTTTTCATGATATTCCCAGGCCCCGTGCGGGGTCTTCGGGTCCTGCGGAAACTGCTGGTCGACGTAGGTGCCGGAGTAGGTCAGCACCTTGCCATAAAGCTCGGGATGGAACCACGCCATCGTGAACGCCGCCGCGCCGCCGGAGCTGCCGCCCATCGTCGCGCGGTTCTTCGGATCGCGGGTGAACTTGAGATGATGGTCCTTCGCGACCTTCGGCAGGACCTCCTTCTCGATGAACTGCGTGTAGATGTCGGACACCGTGTCATACTCCAGCCCGCGCTGGCTGCCTTTGGAATCGCCACCGCCGGAATTGATCATGATGGCCACCATCACCGGCACGCGTTTCGTGGCGATCAGGTTGTCCAGCACCACTGGCAGCACCCCGCGATAGCCGAGACCGTCCTGGGCCACGATGAAGGCCGCCTCCGTGCCCGGCTTGTACTGGGCGGGAATGTAAACCGCCACCTTCCGATGATACGGCACCACGCCCGGTTGCTTCTTGGCGATGCCCTTGTAGATCTCGCTGTCCTTCGACTCCATCATGAATTCGACCACCTTGCCCTGCGGCACGCCTGGCTGCACCTTCGTCTCCGGCGCATCGGCATAGTCCGGCCCGATCGTGAACTCCGCCTCCTCCGCCCAAGCCGGGCAGAGGGCGAGCAGGGAAATCAGAACGGAACAGGCGAGGCGGGAGAGAATGACCATGTCAGCCGGAATACTTGGAGCGATTGGTGAGTTTGTCAGATCGGTGATGGTTGAGGACGACTTGAATCGCCCTGCCAATTCCTTGATGCGCCAGCTTGTCGGATGGGCCGGAGAACGGTAGTTCAGGGGCGATGAATGGCGTTTCACGAGTGATCGGGGTGATCGTGGTTGGCACGATGATGCTTGCCTCTGCAGCGCAGGAGCGGGTTTGGACCGGGGTCAACGGTCGGACCTTCACGGGGAGTTTCCACGTGTTTTCAAGTGATCGGACCAAGGCCACCTTCCTGACGCGCGAGGGCCAGCTGGTGACGGTGGCGCTTCAGAACCTGATTCCGGCGGATCGTGAGCTGCTGCTGAATCCTCCCAAGGCCGCGCCGGCTCCCGCTGCAGGAGATGGTTTCAAGGAACTGCCGGAGTCCAATCGGGGGAGAATCCCAAGCCTGCACCCGAAGGAGTTTGGCGCCAGCGATGCTGAATCGCTCACCGATGCCTTGTGGATCGCGATGCTGTGGTGGGACAAGGTGGGGGTGCTGGAGGTGCCGAAGGCGGGGGACGAGGACAGCAAGGCGGAATGGCTCCACAAGGAGCTGACGCGGCAGCTTTCCCGGGGAGGCAGGAGTGCGGCCTCGCTGGAGGAGGCGAAGGCGGTGGTGGAGGAGTTTTTTGCGGACCACCACAAGGACACCGCGACGGCTCGGGCGAAGATCCTCAGTCACGATCTTTCGATGGCAGACATGGTGGCCACCTTGAAGGGGTCGGACGCGGTGGTGATGAAGCTGACGATGACTTATGAAAACAATCGGGATTTCAGCATCTGCACGGTGCTGGAGCAGCTGACACCGCAGGGCGAGTTTGCCTTTCATGTCTTTGGCAGACGATTGCGCGGAAAGGTGCTGACGGCGGCGGATGGCTCGTTGGAGTTCTCGGTCCTGAATCGCGAGGAGCTGCCACCGCACTATGCCACGCAGGGTGCGCGGTTTCACTACAAGCCGGACAGGGCCTGGAACGGACTGCTGGTGATGCAGCCCTTTGTGTATGCCACCAAAGGCAAACCTTCACCGCTGCCGCCGGAGGAGATGCCGAAGGCTCCAAAAGATCCCCAGAATCCCCAAGCGCCCCAGCCCGCGCCGGAAATCGCCGGGGATCAACACCCAATCCCCCAGGAGGTGGCGTGGAAATCCTCGGATCGCCCCAGCCGCGACTGGACCCTCGTCGATGGCACCCGGTTCTCTGGCAGCTACTCCGGGAAAAAACTCGAGCTCTATCAACTCCGCAGCCCTCAGGGAAAGACGCTTGAAATCCGCCTCGACCAACTGCCTCCAGATCAACGGGCGGCACTGCTGTTTCAGGCAGGCTGCGCGGGGGCGGCGACGGTGAACCGGCTGGATCTCGGTTACCGCTTCACCACCGCGAAGAAGGAGTCGATCGAGTTCAGGATCAGCGGTGAGGGCACCCTCGGCCGCCTCGAAGTTCCCTCTGAGAAGTTCGCGATGGTCTTCGATCTTGCGGACGGAGCCTTTGCCCTTTACGACAATCTCAATTCGTCGAGTCCCCGGGCGACCGCCTATGGGCGCTATGAGGCGGAGCACTTGCTTCATGGCGAGTCGCCCCGCGATCCGGACTTTGCCAAGCTGCTGGAGACCTTTTCGACCAGCACCCTGCCACGCAGTCGGGCCTCGAAGGTGGCTGGACTGGATGCGCGTTCGTGCCGCTTTCCGAGGAATCCCGATGGCCCCAGCATGCAGGATCTGGAAATGGACTTCGTGGCGGTGAATCCCCCGGTGGCGCTCACCGCCATCAGTCACCTTCTGAATTCCCGTGGCCCGTCCATCAAGGCCTCCTCCTCTCCGGTCCGAATGGACATGAGTTGGAATCAGGATTTCGATTCGATCGAGCCCTGCTTGGCCCGCACTCGTGTGCTGCCACTGCGAATGAGTTGGACCAACAAGGAGAACGAACGCTGTGTCCTGCCCGAGATAAGGTTGATCACCCAGGGGAAATTCTCGCTCGAACTGGTGAAAGCCACCGTGCCGGATTCCTTCCCGGACGGTCATTTCGCCATTCCCGCCGAGGCCCGCAAACTGGAGCGGGGGAAAAAGGTGCCGGACCGGTGATGCTGGCTTCAGGTCATGCCTCGCGTGTTCACGGGAAGCCGAAACGGGATGGAGACTTGACGACAAGCAGCACGAAGGCACTCCGTAGTGTCCCGAAAGAAACCCTTCTTATGATCCGATTCCTGGCCCTGCTTTCCCTCACCACCCCCTTGCTGGGTGCCCAGCTGTCTCCCGGCGACCTCCGGACCGAGTATCTGGAGCGGCCGCTCGCGATCGGCACCACGCAGCCACGCTTTTCCTGGAAACTGAAGGCCACCGATCCACAGGCGCGGGATTTGAAGCAGACCGCTTATGAAATCCAGGCGGCACGGGAGTCCGAGGGCTTTGAGAAGACTCCGCTGTGGACTTCGGGAAAAGTGACATCGGCGGCGACCTCGCAGATCGAATGCGCGGCGAAGGGCCTGACCTCACGCGATCGGCTCGCCTGGCGGGTGCGGGTCTGGGATGGAAAGGGCGAGGCTTCGGACTGGAGCGCGCCTGCCACGTTCGGCATCGGACTACTGCAGCCCGAGGACTGGAGCGCGCTGTGGATCAGCTCGAAGGACGACCACTTTTTCACCACCACGGAGAACGTACAGAACTTCGTTGGCGATCCCCAGCGCGGGACGCTGCACCTCACCCCGGCGAAGCTGTTTCGCAAGGAGTTCGAAACCCCCGCAGTGGTGAGGGCCACGCTGCATGCCACGGCACTCGGCGTTTACACGGTCGAGATCAATGGCCAGCGCGTGTCCGATGAACGCCTCGCGCCCGGTTGGTCCGCCTATCAGCGTCGCGTGAACTCGCAGACCTACGACGTCACGAAACTCGTCCGCTCCGGAAAGAACGCGATCGGGGCGACATTGGCCGATGGCTGGTATTCCGGATACGTGGCGTATGGTCTGCTGACCGCACAGCCCGGACTGATCGAAGGCGTCAACGGCCGTAGCTACTACGGCATTTCCCCGGCGGTGCGCCTGCAACTGGAGCTGGAGCTTTCCGATGGCAGCCGCAAGACCGTGGCCACCGACACCTCTTGGAAAACCTCCACCGGTCCGATCACGGACACCGACATCCTGATGGGGGAAAACTACGATGCCCGCAAGGAGCTGCCGGGTTGGGCGAACGAGGGCTTCGATGACTCGAAGTGGGAAAGCGCCGTGTGCAAGACCGGCACCAACTCGAAGATCACGCCGCATCCGGGAGTGCCTGTTCGAGCAATCGAGGAAATGGTTCCAAAGACCGTGAAGGAGCAATCACCCGGCATGTTCATCTTCGATCTCGGGCAGAACATTTCCGGCGTCGTGCGCCTGAAGGTCAAGGGCAAGGCCGGCGACAAGGTGAAGATCCGTTATGCGGAGATGCTCCACAAGGACGGCCGACTCAGCACCGAGAACCTCCGCTGCGCCCGCGCGACCGATACCTACATCCTGAAAGGCGATCCGAACGGCGAAACCTGGACGCCGGAGTTCACCTATCACGGTTTCCAATACATCGAACTGACCGGCTTTCCCGGGACGCCGGATGTCTCGGCGGTCACGGGCATCGTGATCCATTCCGACACGCCCCTGCATGGAAAGTTCGAGTGCTCCGATCCGATGCTGAACCAACTCCACCGCAACATGGTATGGACCCAGCGCGCGAACTTCTTCGAAATGCCGACCGATTGCCCGCAGCGCGACGAGCGCATGGGCTGGACCGGCGATGCGCAGATCTATGTGAATGCGGCCACCTTCAATGCCGACATCTCCGCGTTCTACACCAAGTGGCTTTACGATCTGAACGACGACCAGTGGGACTACGGTGCGTATCCCGCCTATGCGCCGCGTCCACTTGCCCGACCGAACGAGCACCACGCAGCCGGCTGGATGGATGCAGGCGTGATCTGCCCGTGGACGATCTGGCAGGCCTATGGCGACACACGTGTCATCCGCGAACACTGGCGGAACATGACCGACTTCATGGACTGGCGCGCCACCCGCGATCCGGGGCTGGTTGGCGGGTTGGATGACTGCAATTTCGGCGACTGGCTTTCGGTTGGAAACGTCAAGACTCCGATCCCCTTCATCGACCTCGCCTATCACGCTTGGGACGCCACCCTGATGGCGGAAATGGCGGCGGCGATCGCCAAGCCGAAGGACGCCGCGAAATACAAGGCCGTGGCCGCGAAGGTCCGTGCGGCCTTCCAGAAGACTTATCTGAAGCCGGATGGAAAGCTCGCGGTCGACAACCAGTCCGCTTATGCCATCGCGCTCTACTTCGACCTCATCCCCGCCGTCCAGCGTGATGCCAGCGCCGCCCGTCTGGCGGAGCTCATCAAGGCGAACGGCAACAAGATGACCACCGGCTTCCTGGGCACCCGCCCGCTGCTGCCCGCGCTTTCGGCCAGCGGCCATCACGACCTCGCCGGCATCCTCATGCAGCAGCACGAGTATCCGAGCTGGGGCTACGAGGTGGACAACGGCGCGACCACGATCTGGGAACGCTGGGACTCCTACATCAAGGGCGAGGGCGTCCACGAACCGAGCATGAACTCGTTCTCGCACTATGCCTTCGGTGCGGTCGGCGAGTGGATGATGGGCGAGTTGGTTGGCATTGGCCATGCGGCTCCCGGCTTCGACAAGATCCGCATTGCGCCCCGTCCCACCGGCACCCTCACGCAGGCTTCCGGCTCCACCGAAACGCGCCACGGCACTCTCTCCTGTGATTGGAAACTTGATGGCGGAAGCTTCACGGCCACGATCGTCATTCCGCCCAACACCACCGCCGAAGTGACCCTGCCGGTCAAAGGCACCGTGACCGAAAGCGGCAAGCCTTTCCCGGCCGCCGTCTCGGGAGCCTTTGTAGTTGGATCAGGAAGATATGTCTTCTCGGCGAAACCTTGATGGATGATTTGAAAACTTCAGCATCCCGACCAGAATGGACGCTCTCCAACAGATTGGCGGGGATCGGATGAGGACATGGAGAGTCGGAGGCGGGAGATCCGCACAGCCGGTCGGCAGCGAGGGCGGTTCAATGACCGTTCCTCTATCTCAGTCCTTCCGGCTCAACCGGGCTCCGTGCGATGATTCTCGGACAGCCTGAACTGGTGCCACGCGAGTTGGAACTTTCCGATCCGGTAAACAGCCAGGGCGGTGGGCATCAGACTGACTGTTGAGCCGTCGGAGAGCGTGCTCTTGCCCGAGTGGGTGCGCGTGGTCATCTCGCAAGCCGTCAACCCCGGGTTGCCGGCCTTGAAGGCGCTGAGATGACGCAAGAGCTTGGCATCGGTTCCGGGTCGATCCGACCATTTGATTTCAATGGCATTGGCGGGCTTCTGGTTTTTTGGATCGAGCGTCACCAAATCAATCTCACCATTGCTCCAGCGGGCGTAGTAAAGGTTGTCCATCAGGTCCGGCAGGTGGAACCACTGGGCGAAGTAGGCCGTCTCCGCGAGGGCTCCCATGGCGGCATCCGTTTCCTCGGCCGTGCCGAACAAGGCGGCACGCATGGATGGATTCGTGAGATAGACCTTGAACGAGGTGGCCCGCTGAAAATGGCGGGCACTCTGATCGATCCGTCGAACCCGCCGGATGAGGAAAGCGGCCTCCAGGTATTCGAGGTAACGCGCCAGGGTGGTCTTCGAGACTCCCGAGGATTGGGCGAGCTCCTCGAGACTGACCTCGTTGCCGGTGTTGTAGGCCAGGGTCATGAAGAGCCGGTTGAGCTCCTGGATGTCGCGGATTCCGTAAATCTGAGGAAGATCTCGTAGCAGGACCTTGTCGATGATGTCGCTCTTGATGAAGCGCCCGCTGTCTCCCCGGACAGCCGCATTGAATACAGCCTCGGGGTAACCACCGTGATTGAGGTAATGGAGAAACTCCCGGTTGAGCGCCTCGATGTCTGGAGTCGCCACTGGAGGATCAAAGCCCTCACGAATCCGGATCAACGATTCCTCCTTCCCAACAAAGGCCAGATACTCGGCAAAGGTCAGCGGAGGCAGCAGGAAATCGGTGAACCGGCCTGCTCCCGATTCGCGACTGGCGAGCCTCAGCGCGGCCGCAGCGGAACCGGAAACCACGAAGCGGTAGGCCGGATAACTGTCGACGAGCGACTTCAGGTGGATTTCCCAATCCTTGAGATACTGGATCTCATCGAAGAAGAAGGTCAGCGGCGTCTCCCGATCATGCTCGAAGCGGTCGCGGAATCTCCTGACAAAGTCGTCCAGTGGTCGGTCGGTGTAGATCGGGGTTTCAAGCGACAGGAACAGGATACGGCTTCCGGAAACGCCCGATTGGAGCAGGTCGCGGATGGTTTGTTGGAGCATCACAGTTTTCCCCACGCGCCGTGGCCCCATCAGGATGATCGCCCGACGAATCTGCCGGTTTCTGACCAGACTGAGCAAGGATGGGAGGTAGCTGCGGTGGGGCAGGTCCCTGAAACCAGGGTCTACGTCGCCCCCGGCCGTCCACCAAGGATTGTCGAACGACAATCGACGGTCCACATCGGCTTGGGAAATCTGGAGCACGCGCTTAAGATCACCTCATTTCTGCTAAAATGCAAGTTTAAGCATGATTTGTTATGCTTATTTTTGTCATTTAGCTCCAAAAAGCCGATTGAACGAACACAGAGGCTCGCAGGCGGTATCCCACGCAGTGCTTACTCCTTCCGCTTCAGCAGCGGGAAGAGGACGACATCGCGGATGGTGGGGGCGCCGGTGAGCATCATGATGAGGCGGTCGATGCCGATGCCGATGCCGCCGGCGGGGGGCATGCCGTGTTCGAGGGTCTCGATGAAGTCGTAATCGACCTTCTGGGTTTCGTCGCCGGACTGGTGCTCGAGGCGTTCACGCTGGACGTCGGGGTCGTTGAGCTCGGAGTAGCCGGGGGAAATTTCCTGGCCGTTGATGATGAGTTCGTAAACCTCGACGGTCTTGCCGCCGGGCGTGAGCTTGGCGAGCGGGACGAGGGCGCTGGAGACGCGGGTGACGAAGCAGGGGTTGAAGGACTTTTCCTCGACGAGCTTTTCGAAGACCTGCTGGACGACCTCGTGGTCCTCCATCTGCGGGGAAATCTGGACGCCGAGTTCCTCGCAGCGGGCGCGGCGGCCTTCGGGCGTGAGGTTGAAGAAATCGGCCCCGGCGGCTTCGGCGATGAGTTCGTGGTAATCGCCGCGCTTCCAGGGACGGTTGAGGTCGATGGTGCGGAGGACGTTTCCTTCCTCGTCCTTGTGCTCGATCGTCAGGCCGCCGCAGAAGGTTTCCGCGAGGTGGCAGACGAGGCTTTCGACGAGCTCGGCCATGATCTCGAAGTCGGCGAAGGCCTGGTAGGCCTCCAGCATGGTGAACTCCGGATTGTGGCGGCGGGAGATGCCTTCGTTGCGGAAGTTGCGGTTGAGTTC
>JAIYDT010000611.1 GCA_027487355.1 Verrucomicrobiaceae bacterium | reverse complement strand
ATCATGACATAAATTCCTCCTCCAATGAACAGGAGGCCGAATATGGGTGAAGGACCCGCTCCCACCGACGCAGCGAAAATCATCCAGCCTACTCCAAGCACAATGACCATGATTCCAGCACCTGTTGCGCTTGCAGAATCTGGCTCCGACACCGATCCATTCTTTGAATGAATCATCTTTGACTGACGGACCGACTCCCACTCGCGATCCAGCCGCTCCAGCTCATTCTCCAGCTTCAGCACCTTGATGTCCTTGGCCATCGACTCCGTCCGCTGGTCCAGCTCCTCCAGCAGCTTCGTGTGCGTGGTCGACGTGTCATGCACCACCTCCAGCCGCGCATGGCAGTAGTTGCACGTCACAAAGCGGATCGCCTCATCGACCTCCAGACTCGCCCCACAACCCTGACAACAGACCTTCGTGATTTGCATCGCTCGATTTCTAGGCACATGCCATAAACCCTGAAAGCTACAATTTCGCCGTCCGTTTCGAGGTCCAACGTTGGACGTTCAATGTTCAATGTTCGCTCCCCTTTCCCTCCATGAGATCCCTTCGCCATTTCGCCTTCCTCCTTTCCCTCATCGGCCTCACACACGCCGATCCCCTCCGCGTCCCCGTCTGGCCGGACAAGGAGGCGCCCAATGGCGATGGCAGCACCTCACCTGCCACCACCACCCTCACCGTCTATCAACCGGAGCGTCCCAATGGCTGCGCCATGATCATCTGCCCGGGCGGTGGCTATGGGGGACTTGTCACCGGCCCGGAAGGCAAGGGTATCGCTGAATGGCTCAACAAGCACGACATCACCGGCCTGGTCCTCGAATACCGCCTGCCGAAAGGAAGAGCCGCTGTTCCCCTCCTCGATGCCCAACGTGCGATCCGCCTCGCCCGCGCCAATGCCGAGGACTGGAAGATCAACCCAAAGTGCCTCGGCATCATTGGTTTCTCCGCCGGGGGGCACCTTGCCTCCACTGCGATCACTGATTTCGATCCCGGCGAAGGCAAGTCCACCGATCCCGTCCAGCGGCAAAGTTCCCGCCCCGACTTCGGTGTCCTCGTCTATCCGGTCATCAGCATGGGACCTCTTGCCCACGGCGGTTCCCGCGACAATCTCCTCGGCCCCAATCCCACCCCAGAGGCCCTCGATCTTTACTCCAGCGAAAAGCAGGTCACCACTCAAACTCCGCCCACCTTCCTCGCCCATGCCCTCGACGACAAACTCGTCAGCCCGGAGAACTCCCGTGTCTTCGCTGCCGCCCTGAAGGCGAAAGGGGTTCACGCAGAATACCTCGAACTCCCCAATGGCGGCCACGGTCTCAGCGGCTACAAAGGCCCCTCTTGGGACGCATGGCAGGCGGCTTGTCTCAAGTGGCTGAACAGCGAGGGACTGATTACCGCCAAGGTTCCTAAGGTTGCCCCCGAAAGCATTGCTGAGAGTGGCGAACGTTTTCACAAGCCTTACATCACACCCAGCGGTCGAGCCATCTCTCACGTCACCATCATTTCCACCTCCGATCCACGAGTCCTCGCAGGACTTTCCCCCCTCAACTGGATCCACACCGCCGATGCCATCCACTCCCCCGTCTGCGGAGCCTCCTTCAAGCTCGCCTTCGCCGACACCAAATTTGCCGCGATCCAGGTCGACACCGCCCGGCTCAACTACCCATCCCCCACCCGCTTCCCTATCATTGCTTGGACCGTCAATAACGGCCCACTCCAGACCCACCAGCTCACGGCCGGAGAAAATATCATCACCCTCTCTGACTCGGTCGCCAATCCCGTCATCGACTTCTACATCAAGGGCCTCTCCCCCTTCGAGGATCGTTTCCGAGGCGATGTTCCGGCGAATGCCCTGTCGATCACAAACTTCCTGCTCGATCCCAAAGGCAGCATCCTTCCCGATCCAAAGCCCTCCCCAGTCTGGCTCAATATCGGCGACTCCATCCTCTCCGGCGACGGTGCCGCTCTGACAGCCAATCAGGGCCGCCCTGCCAACGACCTCTGGGCCGCGTCCGATGATGCCCGCGCCAGCTATGGCTATCTTCTGGCCCAGCACTTCGGCTACCGCGAATCACGCTTGGCCTTCGGGGGCTATGCCTGGCGCGGCGGCGGAGGCAACAATCCACCCGTGGCCGACCTCATTGACCAAATGACCAGCACCACTTCACGTCTAACAGGTGAGAAGCTGGTGCCTTGTCCCAACATCGCCCTCATCAACCTCGGAGAAAACGGCGCGCCGAAACCCGAGCCTGTCATCGACGCCCTCACCAAGCTCAGGCTCCGCACAAGCCCCGCCACCAGGATCGTCGTCATGATCCCCGTCTCCGGAAAAGCCCGAGCCGAAGTCAGTGCCGCAGTAAACACCTATCTCCAAACCAGCAAGGATGCTCACACCTATCTCGTCGATCTCGGCACCCTCAACTTCGAGACCTGTGATGGCCAGCATCCCACTGCCATCGGTCACCGGACGATCTTTCAATCGGCCCTGCCCCATTTCGAGAAGATCCTGAAAGCGCCCTGATGAAGGTCGGGGTTCTCTGTGACCGTTCGTCTCGCCGAGCCTTGATTGGCTCAAGCCTGCCTGATCAGTCCCAACCCTCCCGCGCTTGCACCCGCGATGAAAATCCGGCAACGAATGACCATGCGCACGATTGCTTTCCTCCTGCTGCTCACTTCCGCCATCTTCGCGGAGGAAACCGTGCCGCATCTGCCTTCGTCGGCGCGACTGTTCCTGCGAGTGCCCGACGGCTCTCCGCCGATCAAGTCCGTTCGTGTTTCCCAAGGCGAGGCCGTTCCGGGCTACTGGGAACCCACCCCGGAAAAGCGCGAGCGTCTAACAGACATTCGCTTCCCGATCCATTGGTGGCGCTGGACGGAGTTCACCGTTTCCTTCATCCCAACCCATACCGGCACGATCGAACTCGACCTCAACGGCCCCTGGGGCGAGGCCCGTCCGGGCGTGCTTCAGCAGCAGGAAGTGCTGTGGGACGATCTAACAGCGACGGGCACGACCCTGGAAAACGGCGGATTCGAAGAGCGCAAGGGATCACAACCGGCCGGATGGGAATCGCCCTGGCGAACTTATCCCGATTCAACGGTCTGGCCTTTCCCCGGAGCGGAGCCTTTCCAGGGAAAGCACCTTGCCGCCTCATGGCACGGTCGACCGCTGACACAGAGCCTGCCGGTGAAAGCCGGAGAACCGGTGACCCTGAACCTCAATGTCCGCTCCGCGACTCCCGCCGGTCATGTCGGCCTGAAACCCATCACCGGTGACACGCCGGCTCACGCCACCGCCGCCCAGCTCAGGCGTGGCGTGAACCTTGGCAACAACTGGGAGTCGCCTCCCGGTGGGTGGGGCATCAGGTATGACCTCCAGGACCTCGATCAGATCGCGGCCGAAGGCTTCGACCACATCCGCGTGCCGGTCGCCTGGCAGTATCGGATGAAGGATGGCAAGATCGACCCGGCCTTCCTCGCGGAGATCGAACCGATGCTACGCCACGCGATTTCAAAACGCCTGCGGGTGATCCTGAACTGGCAGCACTTCGATGATCTCTGCCGCGATCCCGAGGGTCGGCGCGGCGAGTTCCTGAAGGGCTGGACGATCATCTCCGATCATTTCAAGGACTGGCCGGCATCGCTGTCGTTCGAATTGTTGAATGAGCCTAACAGCAAGCTCGATGGTCCGGCGCTGGCCAGCGTGTTTGGCGACGCCATTCAGGTCATCCGCCGCACGAATCCGAAGCGGACCATCCTCGTCAGCCCCGCCCAGTGGGCCACGACTTCCGCGCTCGATCACTTGGTGCTTCCGGAAAGTGATCGCAATCTTCTGGTGAGCCTCCATTGCTACGATCCCTTCGAGTTCACCCATCAAGGGGCAAACTGGGTGGGACTGACCGATCTCAAAGGCATCACTTATCCCGGCCCGCCAGCCAGACCGGTGAGCCTCCCAGCGTCCTTGAAGGAAAGTCTCGAACGGGCCGCGTGGATCGAGTCCTACAACACATCCCCCGCAGAGGAGAATCCCTGCTCAGCGAAGGCAGTTGAACGCATCCTCGACGATGCCATCGCGTGGTCAAAGTTCTTCGGTCGACCGGTCCATCTCGGCGAGTTTGGCTCCCATCAGGTAGCCGATCTGGAAAGCCGCCGCCGCTACAGTCGCGATGTGAGAGTCGCGGCTCAGAACCGCAACATTCCATGGACGCTCTGGGATTGGAAAGCAGGCTTCGGCTACTGGAACCCGGAAACGAAGCAGGCCCTGTTGAAGGACGCGCTGTTCGGCGACGAAGTTCCAAGTTCCAAGCGCCAAGTTCCAAAGGCTATTCCGGCGCCCCTTCCTTCAAACTGAAACCTTCAAACCAAAAACTCCCCTCTCCGTGCCGACGATTCACCATCTTTACACCTCACCGGGGCACAATTACTTCGGCCATCACGGCGAGTCGGCCGGAGAACATCCGATCGTGGAGCATGACATCCTCGCACTCCTCGCGGGTCGGGGCATCGAGGGCGACCGCTTTCTCGACTTCAAGGATGACTACAAGGGCCAGATCACCTTCATCGACTTTGCGGTGGTGAAGGCCGTGCAGTTTCACGCCATGAATCCGGAACTGCCCGCGTCTTCATTTCGCCGCAACGTGGTCGTCGAGGGGCTGGATCTGAACTTGCTGATCGGAAAGCGATTTCGTCTCGATGGCCTTCTGTTAGAGGGCACGCAGGAGTGCAGTCCCTGCTACTGGATGGACGAGGCCTGCGGAACCCCGGGCACCGAGAAGCTGATGAAGAATCGTGGCGGGCTGCGCTGCAGGATTCTGGAAAGTGGCACCCTTCACAAGGGCGAGGTCAGCTTTGACCTGATCAACTGATCCGTCAAAGGCCTCAGCCTCCGAGATAACTCATTTCAGCCTTCTGGCCGCGTAGATCGAGTCTCCCACGGAGTTCAGAATAGCGGTCGCTGCGATCCGACCAAATGGACGCCAGCGACCTTGAGAGCGTGGCATCATCGGCACCGCCGCGCAGAAGCGCACGCAGGTCGTGGCCGGTCGCCGCGAAGAGGCAGGTGAAGAGTTTCCCTTCAGCGGAAAGGCGCAGGCGGCTGCAATCCCCGCAAAACGGCCTGGTGACCGAGGCGATGATCCCGATTTCTCCACGGCCGTCGGCATGCCTGAAGCGAAGTGCGGTTTCTCCGGGATGCGCGGGTGGCAGAGCTGTTAGAGAAAACTCGTCGTTGACTCGATCGAGGATTTCGCTGGCCGAGACCACCTCTTCCATCTTCCAGCCGTTGGTCTCGCCGACATCCATGTACTCGATGAAACGCAGCGTCACCCCGCTCTCGCGAGCCCAGCGGACCAGCGGCAGGATCTCGCCATCGTTCCATCCTCTTCGGATCACCGCATTGACCTTCACCGGCAGGCCGAACACCCGCGCCGAGGAGATCCCGGCCAAGACACGGCCCACATCCGCACCGGTGCCGTTCATGCGGCCGAAGATCTCCGGGTCGAGGGCATCGAGGCTCACCGTCACCCGTTTCAAGCCCGCCAGCGCCAGACCTTCGGCATGATGCGGCAGCAGGACGCCGTTGGTGGTCATGGCGAGATCGATGTTTCCCGGAATGCTGGCCAACAGGCCGACGAGGTCCTCGATTCCCCGACGCAGCAAAGGCTCGCCACCGGTCAACCGGATCTTGGTCACCCCGAGCTGGATGGAAAGCGAGGCGAGCCGATGGATTTCCTCGAAGCTGAGCAGCTGGTCCTTCGGGAGAAAGGCGTGGTCCGCCCCGAACTGGTCTGAAGGCATGCAGTAGCCGCAGCGGAAGTTGCAACGATCCGTCACCGAGATCCGCAGGTCGCGCAGCGGTCGGTTCAAGCGGTCGTGCAAGGTCGTCATGACACAGATTCCCGCAGTGCACGCGCCAACCCAACAAAAATCTCAACCGGGACCATGAGCGGATTCACTTTCCGCGACGAGCGATCCTCATCCCCATGGGCTTGACGCCATCGACGCGGCGGGGCATCCGATGAGCATGCCTTTCCGCTCGCCGGTGTTCTGGGTGGTGCTGACCCAGGTCCTGTTCACGACCTCCGACCTGATCGGGCGCTCGGCGATGAAGACCCACGGCTTCAAGGCTGCATCCTTTTTCTCGTTCTGGTTCCTGGCCTACTGGCTGCTCAGACAGCTCGCGATGTTCGGGCAGCTCTATGTGTTTTCGACCTTCGAACTCGGTCGCAGCATGGCCCTTTTCGGCGCGGCCTCGATCGTCCTTTCGAACGTGCTGGGGTTCCTGCTGCTGCGGGAAACCCTGAGCCTGCCCGTGTATGTGGGGGTCTCGCTGGCCATCCTCGCCTTCATCTCGCTCGCCCTGCTCCCTGCCAAGGCCTGATCCCATGAACGATCTCATCCCATCCACCGAGGCCACATCCCGGATCACT